>JBBRXQ010000088.1:0-8022 GCA_038238515.1 Sphingomonadales bacterium
AGCCTTTGCCCTTCGACGATCCGCAAAAGAAGAAGCGCACCGCTGTTGGCTGATCAGGCGTATTAACTGCGGAACACCACCGTCTTATCGCCATTCACCAGCGCGCGGTCCTCAAGATGGAGCCGCACTGCTTCGGCAAGCACGCGGCGTTCCACATCGCGGCCCTTGCGCACCAGATCGTCGGGCGTGTCGGCATGGGTCGCCGCCTCAACATCCTGATGGATGATCGGGCCTTCATCGAGATCGCCGGTCACATAGTGCCCGGTCGCCCCGATCATCTTCACCCCTCGCGTATGCGCCTGATGATAAGGCTTCGCGCCCTTGAAGCCCGGCAGGAACGAGTGGTGAATATTGATGCAGCGGCCCGAAACAAACGCCGCCATATCATCCGACAATATCTGCATATAGCGCGCCAGCACGATCAAATCGGTGCCAGTTTCGTCAACGATCGCCTTGATCTGAGCTTCCTGTTGCGCCTTGGTGTCTTTGGTGATCGGCAAATGATGAAACGGGACATCGCCAAAATCGAGGCCATCATACGTCTCGCGCGGATGGTTGGAAACAATCCCGACCACATCCATCGGCAATTCGCCCAGCCGCCAGCGATAGAGCAGATCGGCAAGGCAATGGTGAAATTTGGAAACCAGCAGCAGCACCTTGCGCCGCTGCGTCTCCGGCCGCAGTGTCCAAGTCATCGCATATTCATTCGCAACGCCCGCAAATTCGGCATGAAGCCCGGCAAAGCCTTCAGTATCTGCCAGCCTAAACACCATCCGCATGAAAAATTTGCCCGTCAGCGAATCGTCAAACTGATGCGCCTCAACGATATTGCCGCCATGCGAAAACAGCAGCGAAGAAACACGCGCGACAATCCCAGGACGGTTTACGCATGACAAAGTGACCACAAAAGAGCTTGATGGCACGGCAATGGTCCCCTTGAACAAAACAAACGCGGCAAGCCCGCATGATGCGACGCGCGCCGCAGCGCCCGGTAGGCAACAATTGCCCGCCGCGCCAGTGGTTACGATGCCCCGCAGCGACGCTGCAATGATCAATCCCGCCGCCGCGCAAACGCTCGGCTTCCTGCTGATCGATGATTTCGCCCTGATGAGCTATGCCGCGCTGGTCGAGGCATTTCGCGCGGCAAACACGCTGTCCGGCAAAATGCTCTACAAATGGCGGCATTATTCAGTCGCGGGATCGCCCGCGCGCGCATCAAATGGCGTGGAAATCATGGTCGATGGCATCCCCGACGCCAAGGCCGAGCCGTGTGACATCCTGTTCGTTTGCGCCGGGGGCAATCCATCAGCCTTTGCCAATCGCGCTACCTTCGCGCAATTGCGCGCGGCGGCGGCGCGCGGCACCGCAATCGCGGGGGTTTCGGGCGGGCCATATATTCTGGCACGCGCCGGGCTGCTCGCGGGGCGGCGCTGCACGGTGCATTGGGAGCATGAACTGGCCTTTCGCGAAGCATTTCCTCAGCTTGTCGTTGAAGGCGGGCTCTATGTCATCGATGGCCCCCGCATTACGTGCGCTGGCGGCACCGCCGGGCTCGATCTGGCGGTAGAGCTGATCGGGCGGCATCATGGGCCGGCAATCGCCGCCGGCGTTGGCGAATGGTTCATCCGCACGCAGCCGCGCGAGGGCAGCGGCGCGCAGCGGCCCGCGCTGGCGGCGCGCTATCATGTCGCGCATCCCGGCGTTGTCGCCGCGCTCGCCGCCATGGAGGCCCATATCGCTGAGCCTCTGGGCCGCAGTGAACTGGCGCGCCGCGCCGGGATATCTATCCGCCAGCTAGAGCGGCTGTTTTTCCGCCACATCGGACAAACCATTGGGCAGCACTATTTGGGGCTGCGGCTTGACGCGGCAAAGCGCCTGCTGCGCGAGACGGGCCTCAGCCGTCTTGATGTGGCGGTTGCGTGCGGATTTGCCGATGTCAGCCACTTTTCGCGCAGCTTCAGCCGCCGCTTTGGCCAAAGCCCGCTCAGGGTGCGCGCCAGCGGCTGATGGCGGGTGCAGCTAGTTCCTCAAGGGAATATTATTTTCTCGATGATTATTGATTATGCTTGTCACGCGCCGGACGTAGCGATAGCTTTCGGCATTCAAAGTGACAGGCTTTCTTGGCCATCAGTCGAATCTAATCGAGCCAGATCAGCAGCCGAAAAATCGGCGTGAGAAGAACAAAAACGTTTTGCGGCAGGGGCGAAATTTTTCAATCAAGTGGGGGCCTTCGATGCGTTTTAAATCCAGCCTGATCCGACTTGCAGCGCTCACCAGCGCAGCGGCACTTATGCTACCAACAGCAGCGCACGCAGCAGATGCTGAGCCCCAAGAATCCGCCAGCACGGTCGCCCCGGTCAGCGACGACATCGTCGTAACCGCTCAGCGCCGCGAGCAGAAATTGCAGGATGTCGGCATCGCGGTCACTGCGCTCAGTCCGGTTGCGCTGCGCAATTTCAATGTCAACGAAGCATCCGATATTGTCCGCGCGGTGCCCACGATCAAGCTGAACGCCTATGCGTCGAGCCAAGTCGTATTCAACATTCGCGGCATCTCGCAAAACGATTTCGGCGATCAGCAAGAACCGCCGGTCGCGGTTTACCAAGACGATAGCTACGGCTCGTCGCTCAATCTCGCCAGCTTTCCCACCTTTGATCTCTTGCGCGTCGAAGTGCTGCGTGGGCCGCAGGGCACGCTGTTTGGCCGCAACGCCACCGGCGGCGCGGTGCAGTTCATCTCGGCCAAGCCGCAAAAGGAATTTGGCGGCTATGGCCGCGTCAGCGTCGGCAATTTCGGCAAGTTTATCGTTGAAGGTGCGATCACCGGGCCACTGGCAGATAACGTGCAGTTGCGCGTCTCGGGCATCCGCAATCGGGATTCGGGATATCTCGATAATATTCTGCCGGGTCTGCCCAATCAGGGCGCGAGCAATCACTATTCGGTGCGCGGCATTCTCGCTTGGCAGCCTTCAAGCACTGTCGATACCCGGCTTACCTTGCGCTATACCCGCGCTCCCAATGAGCGTCAGGCAGGCATCTATACCGCCGCCTCGGCCTGCCCCAATGCCAGATCTCAGGGCGAATTCACCGGCCCTAACGAAACCTGCGCCTATTGGGCAGGCTTTCCCGGCGTAGGCCCGGGCACAACCGCAACCGGCTATCGCAACGATGCGATCATGCCGCAATTTGGCGGCGACCCGTTCAAGACCGCCGCGGGCGATCCCGGCTTTGTTGATCGCACGCTGTTTGGCGCATCTTATCGGATCGAGGCAAAGCTGGGCGCGATCGATCTCGTTTCGATCACAGACTATCAGTATGGCAAAAAATTCCTGACCAACGA
Organism: Sphingomonadales bacterium; assembly: GCA_038238515.1. GTDB lineage: Bacteria > Pseudomonadota > Alphaproteobacteria > Sphingomonadales > Sphingomonadaceae > Novosphingobium. The sequence goes on from JBBRXQ010000088.1 coordinate 3,340, forward strand.
CGAAGATGCAACGCCAGATCCGGCAACGCGATTCACGCAAGGCTCAAGGCTTAACCAAGGTAGCCAAGAACTGCGACTGGCCGCGCATTTGCCGGGAAATGAGCTGACCGTCGGCGCCTATGGCATGCTGATGGATGGCACTTACTTTGGCAGCTTTGGCGATCCGTTCCTGCCTTATGAACCCGTAGTCAATTTCACACAGAGTACCCGATCATGGGCTTTGTTTGGCCAAGACGAATGGAAAATCACTGACAAGCTCAAGCTGATCGCGGGCGTGCGCTATTGGCACGATCGCCGCGTCGGCTCATATGTTGGCTCCGAAGCCGGTATATTTGCTGGTGCCAGGGTCGACATCGTGTTTAACCGGAACGAGGTTTCGGCTTCAAATAACGGCGTCAAAATTGCCTTGCCGGGGCTGAACGTAACCCCCGCCGATGCCACGCAAAACTTTTCTGGCCTCACCGCGCGCGCCGAACTCGATTACAAGGTCACCGACGATGTGCTGACCTATATCAGCTACAATCGCGGCTCGAAATCAGGCGGCTTCACCTTCTCGCTCGGCACGCCCTATCCCGGCAGCGAAGTGACCGCGCTCAATTCGATCCCATATCGGCCTGAAAAGCTCGATTCTTACGAAGCCGGCGTCAAAGCCACGCTCGCCCCCGGCACCACCTTGAACATCGCGGCATTCCTTTACGAATATCACGACTATCAAGCCTTCGCGCAACTTGGCTTCATCCAGAGCGTCGTCAATTTACGGGCCCGCGCCAAGGGTGTCGAAGCGGAATTTGCCAGCAAGCCGCTCAAAGGGCTAACCGTCAACCTTTCCGCGCAGTTGATGCAAAGCAAAGTGTTCAACGTGCCGCTGATCGACGGCAGCCTTATCACCAGCGCGCTGCCGCAAGCGCCAGGTTTCTCAGGCTCGACGCTGGTCCGCTATGAATTCCCGCTGTTCGGCGGAACGGGATCGCTCCAGGGCGATATCCTGCACAGCGGCAGCTTTTGCTTCACCGTGCTCTGCGCGCCGGTTGAGCGCGAAAGAGCGTATCAGGTGGGCAATCTGCGGATCGGCTTCACCCCCGATGGCGACCGGTGGGACATTTCCGCTTTCGTCAACAACGTCACCCAATCGGCCTACCGGGTCTATGCCTTCGACGAATCGCTGTTTGGTGGCAATGTCGCTCAGGCATATGGACGTCCGCGCACTTTTGGCGGAACGTTGACATACCGGTTTGGCAATGGCGGCTAATCGCGGCTAAACTCCGGGTCTGAATGCTAAACTGAGGCAAAACTATGCAGACCCGAATGCTGATTGGCGAAAATTTTGAGCACGGCGAGGAAGCCGGCCTGCCGGTAATCAATCCGCGCACCGGCGCGGCCATCATCAATCTGGCCGAGGCTTCTTTGGTGCAAGTCGATGCGGCGGTTGCGGCGGCATCGGCGGCCTTCCTCGGCTGGCGGCGCACCACGCCGGGCGAGCGCGCCAATCTGATGCTCAAGCTGGCCGACCGGGTTGAGGCGCAGGCCGAAACCTATGCGCGGCTCGAAGCCACCAATTGCGGCAAGCCCTATCATCTGGTGCTAGCGGACGAGATCCCGGCATTGGTCGATTGCCTGCGGTTTTTTGCAGGCGCGGGGCGAACGATGCAGGGTCCGCTGGCGGGCGAATATCTGCCCGGCTTCACTTCGATGGTGCGGCGCGATCCGATCGGCGTGATCGCCTCAATCGCGCCGTGGAACTATCCGCTGATGATGGCGGTGTGGAAGCTGGCCCCGGCGATCATGGCAGGCAACACGGTGGTGCTCAAGCCATCGGAAATGACCCCGCTCACCACCCTCAAACTGGCTGAAGACGCGGCGGCGCTATTTCCAGCCGGTGTGATCAACGTGGTGCATGGGCGCGGCGAAACCGTGGGAAGCCATCTGATCAATCATCCCTCCGTGGGCATGATCTCGGTAACCGGCGACATCGGCACCGGGCGCAAAGTGCTCGCGGCGGCAAGCTCCACGATCAAACGCACCCACCTTGAACTGGGCGGCAAGGCGCCGGTGATCGTGCTGGCCGATGCCGATATCGCCGAAGTTGTCGATGGCATCCGCGCTTTCGGTTTTTACAACGCCGGGCAGGATTGCACCGCCGCCTGCCGGATTTATTGCGCCGATGCGGTCTATGATCGGCTGGTCGCCGAACTGGCCAGCGCAGTGTCAAAGCTCCGCTTTGATCAGGCCAACGACGACGACAACGAAATTGGCCCGCTGATCTCAGCCCGGCAACAAACCCGCGTCGCCGGATATGTCGAGCGCGCCGCCGCGCAGCCCCACATCGAAATCGTCACCGGCGGGACAATAGACGCTGGCAGCGGGTTCTATTTCCAGCCCACGGTGATCGCTCACGCGCTTCAGGCGGACGAGATTGTCCAGCAAGAGGTGTTTGGCCCGGTCGTCTCGGTCACGCGATTTAGCGATGTCGAAGATGCGGTCACTTGGGCAAACGCATCAGATTATGGGCTGGCCTCCTCGGTATGGTCGGGCAATGTCGGCGATGCGATGCGCGTGGCCTCGGCGCTCCACTATGGCTGCACTTGGGTGAACACGCATTTCATGCTCGCCAGCGAAATGCCGCACGGCGGTTTCCGCCAATCGGGCTATGGCAAGGACATGAGCCTCTATGCGCTGGAGGATTACACCTGCCCGCGCCACATCATGATCAAACTTTGAACCAACTGCTGGGGACGCCGTTATGACCGATGCCGCCAATAGCGACGCCGCAGAGCTGGCTGCGCTAGGCTATAGCACCCAGTTCGAACGCTCAATGTCGCTATGGGAAAATTTCGCACTCGGCTTCACCTATCTCTCGCCGGTGGTGGGGGTCTATTCGCTGTTCGCCATCGGCATGGCGGCGGCGGGTCCAGCGATGATCTGGTGGTATCTGATCGCGGCCATCGGCCAGCTGATCGTCTGCCTCACCTTTTGCGAAGTGGTGGCGCAATTTCCGATTTCGGGCGGGCTCTATCCGTGGTGCCGCCGCCTCGTTGGCCGCAAATGGGCGTGGATGGCGGGCTGGATCTATGGCTGGGCCCTGTTTGCTTCGATTGCGGCGGTGGCGGCGGGGGCCGCGCCGTTCGTCGCATCGCTGCTCGGCTTTCAATCGTCCCCGGTGCTCGCCGGATGCATTTCCATCGCGATTGTTGCGCTCAGTACGCTCACCAATCTGGCGGGCACCCGCGTGCTCTCGCAAGTGGCCATGTTCGGCTTCATCTGCGAAATCGGCGGCGCGCTGGTAGTGGGCGCATTCCTCCTGCTGTTTAACCGGCACCAGCCGATTGACGTGATCTTCCGAACATTCAACCTTGGCGACGGCGGCCACTATGGCTCGGCCTTCATGGCGGCCGCGATTGTCGGCTTGTTCACCTGCTATGGCTTCGAGGCATGCGGCGATGTCGCCGAGGAAACCCCCAATCCCGGCGTCGCCATCCCCAAGGCGATGAAATCGACAATCTACATCGGCATGTCGGCCTCAGTGTTTGTGGCCCTCGCGCTGATCCTGTCGCTGCCCAATATCATGGCGGTGATCACCGGCAAATCGGCCAATCCGGTGGAAGAAGCTCTGCTTGCTGCCTTCGGCCCACTCGGCACCAAAATGGTGTTCGTGGTCGTTCTCGTCTCGTTCCTATCGTGCGCGCTTAGCATGCAAGCCGCCGCCAGCCGCCTCGTCTATGCCTATGCGCGCGATGATATGGTGGTGGCCAGCAGCTGGCTGGGTCAGGTATCGGGCAAGCATCACGTGCCAACCAACGCGCTGATCCTCTCAGGCGCGGTCGCCTCGGGCATTCTGGTGCTCGGCATGTTCTTCGCCGATGCGGTGGCCACCATCGTCAGCTTTGCAGTGGTGGGGATCTACGCCGGCTTTCAAATGGTGGTGATCGGCGCGCTGTTCGCCCGCGCCCGGGGATGGACCCCGCGCGGCAAGTTTCAGCTCGGCGCATGGGGCTGGCCGATCAATATCGCCGGCCTAGTGTGGGGCGTAGCCGCCGTTTCAATCATGCTGCGCCCGGCTGGCGGGGATCAACCTTGGTACATCGCATGGTCGATGGCGCTTACGATTGGCGGGGTGATCGCCTCGGGCTTAGCTTACATGCTGATCGGGCAGCCGCATAACCGGGGCAATTCGCCCGCTGGCGATGCGTGGCAAGCCCGCGCGTTCATTTGAAATTCACACAAGGAGCAGGGTCCATGCGTTACACTTATCCGATTGTCATCATCGCCGCGCTCAGCGCCGCCTCCGCCATCGCCGCCAAACCAGCAGTGCGCCACATCGATGTGGTAGAGCGCGCCACCACCGACACAGTCAGCCTGCACGGCGGCACGGCGGCAGACAATGTCGGCGACATGATGACCTTCACCAACGAAATCTATGACGCCAGCAACACGAAGCTAGTTGGCAGCAACCAAGGCGTATGCTTTCGGTTGGTGATCGGCAAAGCGCTTGAATGCCGCTGGACGCTGGTCCTCGCCAAAGGCCAGATCATGGTCAGCGGCCCAGTCTATGATGGCAAAGACAGCGCGCTCGCCATCGTCGGCGGCACCGGCGCCTATGCCGGCGCGCGCGGCGAAATGCTCATCCACGCCCGCGACGCCAAAGCAAGCGCCTACGATTTCCATTACCGGATAATGTGAGACACC
>JBBRXQ010000089.1:0-8011 GCA_038238515.1 Sphingomonadales bacterium
CGCCCGCCGCTAGCGCGCGTTCGTGGGTGTGGAGGCCGGTATATTTCGGCAAGAGCGAGGGATGGATATTGACCATCCGGCCTTCCCAGCGCGCGACAAATTCGGCGCTCAAGATGCGCATATAGCCGGCCAGCGCAATGAATTGCGCGCTGCTTGCCAGCACTTGTGCTTCCATCGCGGCGTCATGTTCGGCGCGGGGCATGCCCCTGTGCGGCAAAGCAAATATGGTGATGCCTTCGGCCTGCGCCAGCTTTAGCCCGGCAGCGTCGGGGTTGTTTGAGGCGACGAGCACGATTTCATAGGGGCAGTCTTCAGCGCGGCTGGCATAAAGCAACGCGGCCATGTTGGTGCCGCTGCCGGAGACGAACACGGCGATTTTGGCGCGTTGCATTGCCTAAATCCTCCCTATTTTCGCGTCAGCGCAAATGGGGGGGATGACCCCGCCAGTGGCGTGGTGGAGGGGAGAAACCCCTCCGTCAGCCGCCTGCGGCGTCTGCCACCTCCCCATTTGTCCTTCGGAAAAATGGGGAGGATAGTGTTTAGCCATGGTGGACAGCTTCCCATGGGGCGCGGGCAGACCATGCCTCGTCGCTTCCGAAAACGGTGCAGCCTTTTTCGCCTGCGACGATTTCGCCGATTCGGTGCACTGTCTCGCCAGCGGTTTCAAGATCGGCGGTCAAAGCGGCTGCCTCATCGGGCGCGACGGCGAGCACCATGCCCAGACCGCAGTTAAATGTCCGCGCCATTTCAGCAGGCTCGATCTGGCCTTGCGCCTGAAGGAACGCCATGAGGCGGGGCTGCTCCCAGTTATCGGCATTGATCCGCGCATGGAGCCCGCGCGGCAACACGCGCGGCACGTTTTCTAACAACCCGCCGCCGGTGATATGCGCAAGCGCATGGATTCGGCCCGCCTGTCCATTCTTAGCGCGCAGGAACGGGAGCAGGCTCTTCACATAAATCCGCGTTGGCTCGATCAGCAGATCGATGAGCAGGTGATCCATGTCGAACAGCGCGGGCCGATCAAGCTTCCAGCCTTTGTCTGCCGCCAGCCGCCGCACCAGCGAATATCCGTTGGAATGCACGCCGGAGGAAGCAAGGCCCAGCAGCACGTCGCCCTCGGCAACCTGATCGCCGGTCAATTGTGCGCCGCGCTCGACCGCGCCGACGCAGAAGCCTGCGAGGTCATAATCGCCCGGTGCGTACATCCCCGGCATTTCGGCGGTTTCGCCGCCGATCAACGCGCATCCGGCAAGCTTGCAGCCATCGGCAATGCCCGCAACCACCCGCTCGGCGACGCCGTTGTCGAGCTTGCCGGTGGCGAAGTAATCGAGGAAAAACAGCGGCTCGGCGCCCTGAACGATCAGATCATTGACGCACATTGCAACCAGATCGATGCCGATTGTCTCATGCCGATCATGATCAATCGCCAGCTTGACCTTGGTGCCTACGCCGTCGTTGGCGGCGACCAGCAGGGGATCGGTATAACCCGCCGCGCGCAAATCGAAAAAGCCGCCAAAGCCGCCGAGTTCGGCATCGGCGCCGGGGCGCGCGGTGGACTTCGCCATGGGGCCAATCGCGCGCACCAGCGCATTGCCCGCCGCGATGTTTACGCCCGCTTGCGCATAGCTGTAGCCGCGCGGTTTATCTTCGTTTTCTGCCATGATCGGGGCGATTAGCGCTTTCCTGCTTGGATTTCCACTTGCCTTTGGGCAAAAGCGCGCCGACCAACCCTGCTTGGCGGCCCGAGAGCCGTGTTCATGGAGTTTCATTGGCCGCTGTGCGCCCGTTTTTGAGATATAAGCCCGGCCGCCAGACCATGATTGCCGCTGCTTGTGCGCTGGCGCTCGGTCTTGGCGGCGCGGTGCTCTTTGCCCAAATCGAGGGTGAGCGCGGGATTGCGCCCATCGCTAGCAACGGCGATTTCGAGATTTCCGGGATCGAAGTGAATGCAACCGGTGAGAATGCTGAAGACGCCCGCACCAAAGGCTGGCGCGAGGCGCAGCGCTTGGCTTGGGCAAAACTGTGGAAGTCTAACGGGCTGGGCGGGGGCGGCGCGCCTGCGCTCGATGATGGGACGATCAACGGCCTGGTCTCGGCGGTGGTGGTTGAGCGCGAACAGATCGGACCGCGCCGCTATATCGCCACGCTGGGGGTGATCTTTGATCGTGCGCGCACCGGCGGAATGCTGGGTTTGCAGGGCCAGATTGCGCATTCGGCGCCGCTGTTGGTGATCCCGGTACTGACCCAAGGCGGGGTGACGTCGGTGTTTGAAACCCGCACCCCGTGGCAAAAAGCGTGGGCCGATCTTCGCACCGGAACCAGTGTGATCGATTATGTGCGGCCAAACGGTGCTGGCGCCGATTCCTTGTTGCTGACCGCTGGCCAAGTTTCGCGCCGGAGCCGCAACTGGTGGAGATTGTTGCTAAACCAGTTTGGCGCGGAGGATGTGATCATGCCTACAGCGCGGCTTGAGCGGCTCTGGCCCGGCGGACCGGTGCGCGGCACATTCACCGCGCGTTATGGGCCGGACAACCGGTTTCTGGGGTCGTTTGATTTGACCGCGCCGAGCGAAGACAAGCTTCCGGCAATGCTGGCCGAGGCGGTGGCAAGAACCGATTCGATCTATGCTCAGGCGCTGGCCGAGGGCAAGCTGGTGCCCGATCGCAGCTTGGCAATGCAGCCAGTGCTGAGTGCCGAGACGATCGCTGGTATTCTTGCCAAGCTTGGCCCCGTTCCCGCTGCTGCGCCGCGCGCCGCCAGCACGGATGCCGCGATCAACGATAGCGCCTCGCTGGCGCTGACGACGGTGACGATCCAATTCGTTACGCCCGATGGTGCTGCGGTTGATGCTGGCCTGATTGGCGTGCGCGCTGTGGCCGGGGTAAAGAGCGCAGCGACCAACTCAATCGCGATAGGCGGCACATCGGTGATGAGTGTTACTTTTGCGGGCGACATCGATGCGCTAGCCGCAGGTTTGCGCGCCGGGGGCTGGAAGGTGACCCAGGGGGCAGGCGCGCTCCGGATCCGTAGATAACGCGCGCCGCTTGGCAATGTCCCAGATCGCCTTACCCTTGGTTACCACAGCCAGCGCCGAGACCATTCTCACCGGACCTTCGCTCGCCTCGGTCATCGCCGCGCTTGGCGCTTCGCGCGATTGGCCATTCCGCGCCGCTGTGCTCGCTGGGCCGCCGCGTTCGGGTAAGAGCATGATCGCGCGCTGGTTTGTGCAATCGGGGGCTGGCGATGCGCTTGATAATGCCGATGGCCTGCCAGAAGACGTAGTCTTTCATCGATGGAATCGGGCGCAATCCGAAGATCGTGCGCTGCTGATGGTGAGCAACCGGGCGGCTGGCGCTTGGCAAGTTGCTCTGCCCGATCTTGCGTCGCGGCTGGGCGCGGCGCTGCTGATCGAAATCGGCGCGCCCGATGATGGCCTGCTCCGCGCGCTGATCGCCGATCATGCGGCGCGCCGGGGCCTCGCGCTGGGCGAAGGGGTGCTCGATTATCTGATACCGAGGATCGAACGCAGCCACGCCGCCGCCGAAGCGCTGGTGGAAACAATCGACAGATTGTCCCTTGAGCGTAAAGCCGCCATCACCATATCGCTGGTACGCGATGCTTTGGCGGAGCGGGTTTACGGGGTCCAGGGCGGCGAATTGCAACCTCGCTTGCTTTAGCGCGCCAAACGGGGGAATACTGCGGTTATGTTTGGCTCACTTATCGCCTATCTGGACTCGATACGGGCGCGCGATCCTGCGCCGCGTTCGCGTTGGGAAATCCTGCTTTATCCCGGGTTGGTGGCGGTTGGCCTGCACCGGATCGCGCACGCTTTGTTTGTTGCGCGGTTGTTTTTCCTTGCCCGCGTCGTCAATCATCTGTCGCGCTTTTTCACTGGGATTGACATCCATCCGGGCGCGAAAATCGGCAAGCATCTGTTTATCGACCACGGGTTTACTGTGATCGGCGAAACTGCTGAGATTCACGACAACGTCACTATTTATCAATGTGTTACGTTGGGAGGGACCAATCCTGCCAATGGCGTTCCGGGCAAGCGCCATCCCACTTTGTGCGACAACACGATCATTGGTTCGGGTGCGCAAATCCTTGGCCCGATCACGGTTGGCCCGCGCGCGCGCGTCGGTGCCAATGCCGTTGTGACCGAAGACGTGCCAGAAGGCGCTACAATGGTGGGGCTTAAGGCGCGATCAACACTCGTGCCGGTTGCCACATGGCTCAAGGACTTCATCCCTTATGGGACGCCTTGCAAAGAACCCTGCGAGCCGTGCGAACCGGCGGACAGTACGCGGGTCGATCAACTTGAAAACGAAGTCGCCACGTTGAAAGCGCAAGTTACCGCGCTGCTTGCAGCGCACGATTCGGAAGTAGGTCAAACCGCGTCTCTGAGCAGCGGCACGCGGCGCAAGGCCCGCAACTGAACGTGGCGGGAACGGGCGAGAGTTTTAGCGGCTCAACGATTTTAGCCTTCCCGCAAGCTCGCAGCGCAACTCAGGTTGCGTTTGAGCGGCCCGAATTGATGAAGATCTTAGACCTGTATGGCCGCATGGTGGCTGCTGGGATGTGGCGCGATTATGCCATCGATTTTGGCAAGGACGCCGCAAGTTTCAGCGCGTTCAAGCGCACCGCGGAGCGGCCGAGTGCGCGGATCGAAAAGCGCCCTGCGCTGCGCAGCAAACAAGGCATGTGGGCGCTGTATGGCGAAGCGGGTCAGGTATTAAAACGCGGACACGAGCTTGCCAGCCTGCTCTCTCCGCTAGAGCGCAAGCTGATGAAAGTGGTCGAGGATTAGCAGCCTCGCCCGCGCTGCCCTTTGCAGGGAGCGCGGGGCAACCGAAGGGCTGTTAGCCCTTCATCGCGGCCTGAAGCAGGCCCAAGATCACCTGACTTTGCTCAGCGCCCGATTGCGGCACAAAATCGCCGGTGCGGTCTGAAATTTGCGCCCAATGCGCGGCAAAACCTTCCACTGAGCGATCATCGCCGGTAAGCACCACACCCTTGTTCATCGTGACCCATGCCGAGTGATAAGCGCCCGCGCCTGCGCCGACGATGGCGTTGCTCGGCGCATCTTCGGAAACGAGAAAAAGCGCCGCAGGAACCACGTTTTCTGGACCAAATGCCTTATAGGCTTCTTCGGGAAAGATATCCTCGGTCATCCGCGTGCCTGCCACCGGCGCGAGCGTATTGACGCGGACGTTGTTTTTCGCGCCTTCAAGGTAAAGCGTTTTGGTGAGGCCAGCGAGGCCCAGCTTGGCCGCGCCATAATTGGCTTGCCCGAAATTGCCAAATAGCCCGGTGGACGAAGCAGTCATCAAGATGCGGCCATAGTTTTGCGCGCGCATTGTATCCCAGCATGCTTTTGTGGCGTTGGCCGAGCCGATCAGGTGCACTTTGACCACCAGTTCGAAATCAACCGGTTCCATCTTGGTAAAGGTCTTGTCGCGCAGGATGCCTGCGTTGTTGATCAGAATATGGATGCCGCCCCATGCTTCTGTGGTCTTGGCCGCCATCTCGACCATTTGCTCGTACTCGGTGACCGAGCCGCCATTGGACATCGCTTCGCCGCCAGCCGCCTTGATTTCTTCGACCACCGCCAGCGCCGCATCCGAATGGCCCGAGCCATCGCGCGTGCCGCCCAGATCGTTGACCATCACTTTTGCGCCGCGCTTGGCGAGTTCGAGTGCATAAGCCCGGCCAAGGCCGCCGCCTGCACCGGTTACGATTGCCACCCGGTCCTTGAACGAAATGCTCATGATCATTTCTCCTTTGCGCCGCCTCTCGGGCGACCAATTGCGGCGCGGATGCCATGCCCTAGCGTGATTGGCAACCGCGATGGGACACTTGCGTAGAAGGTGTTGCGTAGAAGGTGTTTTAGGCGATCCGCTTAACCCAGCCGTGCGGGTCTGGTGCATGGCCGCGCTGGATCGCAACCAGCCGCTGGCGCATGCGTTCGGTGAATTGGCCGGGGCCGCCGCTGCCAATCGTAAATTCGCCAGCCTCGCTGGCCACTTTGCCCACCGAGGTGACAACGGCGGCCGTGCCGCAAGCAAACGCCTCGATAAGTTTACCGCTCTGCGCGTCGGCGCGCCATGCATCGAGGCTATAGCGTTCCTCGCGCACCGCCAGCCCCTCATCGCGGGCGAGCGTGAGCAGGCTATCACGCGTGATTCCGGGAAGGATAGTGCCGCCGAGCGGCGGGGTGATCAACGTGCCATCGTCGAATGCGAAGAACAGGTTCATACCGCCGAGCTCCTCAATCCACCTGCGCTCAGCCGCATCGAGAAACAAGACTTGATCGTGCCCGCGCGCAAAAGCATCGGCGGTGGGAACCAAGCTGGCGGCATAGTTTCCGCCGCACTTGGCTTCACCGGTGCCGCCCGCAGCCGCGCGGGTGTAGTCGCTGACCCAGATCGAAACCGCGCTGGCGCCCGATTTGAAGTAGTTGCCCGCCGGGCTGGCGATCACAAGAAAACGATAGGCCTTCGCCGGACGCACGCCAAGAAACGCCTCTGTAGCGAACAGGAACGGGCGCAAATACAGCGATCCGCCCGCGACGGTGGGGAACCAGTGACGGTCGGCCAGCACTTGCTGAGTCACAGCTTCGACAAACAACTCTGAAGGCATTTCTGGCATGGCGAGGCGGCGAGCGGAGGCATTGAACCGCGCCGCATTGGCATCGGGGCGAAACAGCGCAATCCCGCCATCATCGAGCGCATAGGCCTTCATGCCTTCAAAAATTTCCTGCGCATAATGCAGCACGGCGCTGGCCGGATCGAGCGCAATTGGCCCGTATGGCAAGACTTCTGGATTATGCCAGCCCTTTGCCTCGGTCCAATCGATCGAGACCATATGATCGGAAAATGTGCTGCCAAAGCCCGGGTTAGCCAGAATCGCGGCGCGTTGCGCTTCCGCCATCGGAGAAGGATGAGGTTTTTGCGCAAACTGGAGCGTGTTGGGGCCGGGCATTGCTGTTAGAATCCTTTGGTTCGCAAACTGCGCAAGCCCTTTGTACTATTATTGCGCGAAACTCAATAGATAAGCAATAAATGTGAAGGGCCGCGTCCGCCTAACGGACACGGCCCTTCGCATGGTCAGCGGCCGGAAAGTGCCGCTTACGAAGCCTTTATCGCCGACTATGAGTTAGCAATAATGCTCCGTGATACGGATTACCGACCTCGCTACTGAACCATGAGACATCGGATCACCTCCTTTCGCTTTGTTGAACCAAAGTTGCTGCCGTTGCAGACAGCCCGACCGGATAAGCTTTGCTTGATCACGGCCTTGGGTGGAATGTGATTCATCACGGGCTTCAGAACAAGTCTTGCAATGATTTATTTTTACGTCAGAATGACGCGTTCGCGCAGCTTCTATGTGGATGAAGTTCGTGCATTGGCCCAAACAAATGGGCTGATTGGCGCGCTGATCACCGGGTACACCACCGCGGTGATCACCGGCAATCCTCGATAACCCGGCCAACTTCTGCCCAAGACGGCAAAATCAAGGTTGGCAAGCGGCCCATCTCAATCGCAAATCGGCCCCTGCTGAAGGCCATTTGATCGAGCACGGCGTCGCGGGGATCAAGTTCGATGGCGAGTGCTTTCGGCTCCACATTGACCGCAGGTTTGGCAGCAAGATTGCGCGTGCCGCTGTTGGTGCTGATCATTGCAGCAACCGGGCTATCGTTCGCGGTAGGCCGCAGGATGATAACTATCCTGCGCGCCAGATCGCAGCGAAGAACCAGCAGTGGCATCGCGCCGAGTGCGCTGAAACGTGCCGCTGTTCCGTCTTTTTCCATTGCATAGCTCCACGATCCCGGCGTTTGGGCCGCATCGCGCCAGCCGCCGCTGGCGGTGCTTGGTGAAACTGGCCCGGCCGCAACTGAGGGCCGCGCGGTTGACGCGGGCTGAGCGATCGTTGGGCGCGCGCCGGTCGTTGCTTTACCCGGAGCACTGCCAATCTGGCGAACGGGTGATGGTGGGGGGGCCGCGCAGTTCGC
>JBBRXQ010000090.1:0-8006 GCA_038238515.1 Sphingomonadales bacterium
CCTTTGACTGCGATGGTCTCAGTCTCGGTGCGGAAGGGTTCCCAGCGGCCGGCATAGAGATACGCGCCGGGGTGCGCCGGGCTAAGCTGGTAGACGTAGAGGTCTTCCTGATCGGCGGGGAAGATCGTGAGGCCCCAAGCCACGGTGTCATTATGGCCAAAGCTGACCCCGGGCAGCGATGGTTCGCCTGCGCCCGCAATGTGCAGGCCGGGGGCGGCGATATCGACCACGTAGCGCAGCGATGGCACGCCGTGCGCGCGGTGAGGATCGTTAGCAAGGATCGGGCGGCCGGTGGCGGAATGCGCGGCATCGACGACCCAGTTGTTTGAGCCTTCTTGTTGGTTGGCGCGGTCTAGGCTTTCGGCCCAGACCGAGGCTGGTTTATCGGACGCATCGGCGAGCGGCCCGGCTGTGAATGCCACTGGCTTGGTGCCCAAGAGATAGGTTTCGAGCACGTTTGCAGGGATGCTGCAGGGATCAAGACCGGCGGGGACGCGGACTGCATGGTTGGCGGGTTCGATCCGCCGGTGGAGGCCGACAAATTCCGCGCCTCCTTTACACAGCAGCCGCGCGCGCTCGACTTCGTCGCCCACATTGGAGACGAGCGCGTGGCTACGGATGCGCACGACATCGTTTGCGCTCCAGCGCTCAGGCGAGCTGTTAGTGAGCGCGAATTCGCGCGGGGCAGGCAGCTTGCCCGCGGCCACATCGGCGACATAGGCGTTGATCCCGGCGACGAACGCCTCGGTCTCAGCCTTTGCCGCCGCCGGATAATGCGCCCATTCGGCGGCCATGTCGCCGCGATAGAGCAGCAGCCGCGCGGCGCGGTCTTGCGCCGCATAAGCACCGCCGAAGCTGGCGGAGAGCAGGCCCAGCCCGCGTTTGCGCCATAAATCAATCTGCCACAGCCGGTCGCGCGCGGCATTCCAGCCTTGCAGGAAAAACGCATCGTGGACGGTGCCCGCGCGGATATGCGCGATACCCCAGCGATCGATGATGAGCTTGGCCGGTGCGCTCAGCCCCGGCAGGATGCGAGCTTCGGTGGCAGGGCTTGGTCCTTCGGCGGGATCGGCCAAGGCAGGGGAGGCGAAGACCAGCCCCACTGATGCAGCCAGCAAAGCTTTGTTTAACATTGTGCCCCCACGATTGTGTTTGTCCGCAATACCCAAGGTATAGCGCGAATGCAGGCGAACGGAAGCCGGACTTGCTTGCTCCGTCTGCGGCTTGGGATTACCGATATTACGAGCGGCGCGGCGACCACGATATTGGGGCGGAATTGATGGCGGGTATTTGGTTTGATGAACTTGCCGTGGGGCAGACATTCAAGCACGCGCTGCGGCGGACGGTGACCGAGACGGACAACCTGATGATCTCGGCGCTGACCCACAACCCGGCGCAGCTGCATCTGGATGCGGAATACATGAAGGACAGCGAATATGGCCAGATCATCGTCAATTCGACCTTTACGCTGGGCCTGATGGTGGGGGTTTCGGTGGGGGATACGACGTTGGGGACGGCGGTGGCCAATCTGGGCTGGGATGAGGTGCGCTTTCCTGCGCCGGTTTTTATCGGCGATACGCTGAATATCGAGACCGAAGTGATCGAACTGCGCGAATCGAAATCACGGCCCAATGCGGGCATCGTGACGTTTTTCCATTGTGCGTTTAACCAGCGCGGCGAGCTGGTGGCATCGTGCAAGCGCAGCGGTTTGCAACGGAAGAAGCCAGCATGATGTTGCTTCGATCATTCCTGTTCATCCCCGGCGATAGCGAAAAAAAGCTGGCTAAAGCGGATGGAGCTGGCGCGGATGCGATGATTTTTGATCTGGAGGATTCTGTTTCGCCCGAGCGCAAGGCGGCGGCGCGCGCGCTGGTTCTCGCGTTTTTGCGCGAGCGGCCGCGCGGCGCGCGGACCAGCCAGCTGTGGGTGCGGATCAATCCGCTGGATTCGGGGCTGGCGCTGGATGATATGGTGGCGATTGTGGCGGCAGCGCCCGATGGGCTGATGCTGCCCAAGGCCGATGGCCCCGCCGATGTGCGCACGCTGTCGCTTTATCTTGATGCATTGGAGACGCAGGCCGGGGTTCCGCTGGGATCGACGCGCATCCTGCCGGTGGCGACCGAGACCGCCGCTGCGCCGTTTCGGCTGGGGGATTATGCCAGCGCCGCCGGGATAGAGCGCCTTGCCGGGCTGACATGGGGCGCGGAGGATCTGGCGGCGGCGCTGGGCGCGAGCACCAATCTTGATCCGGCGGGCGGCTGGGCGATGACATTTCGCATGGTGCGTTCGCTGACGCTGATGGCGGCGCATGCCGCGCGGGTGCAGGCGATTGATACGCTTTATGCCGATTTTCGCGACGAGGAGGGGCTGCGCGCTAGTTCTCGGGCATCGCGCGCAGAGGGATTTAGCGGGCGGCTGGCGATCCATCCGGCGCAAGTGGCCGCGATCAACGAGAGCTATCTGCCATCCCCGGCGGAGATTGATCACGCGCACCGGGTGATTGCGGCGTTTGCGGCGCAGCAGGGCGCGGGGACAGTGGGCATGGACGGCAAGATGCTCGACATGCCGCATTTGAAGCAGGCGCAGGGGGTGATTGCTGCGGCTGATGCTGCGAAGGCGATCAGCGGATAAGTTTGGTTCGGGAGATTGAAGATGAGCGGCAGTAAGATCGGCGTTGGGATTATTGGGGCGACGCCGGGGGCGAGCTGGGCGGCGATGGCGCATGTGCCGGCCTTGCAGCTTGATCCGCACTATGAGCTGGTAGCGGTAGCCAATAGCAATGCGGCTTCATCGCAGGCGGCTGCGGATGCGCTGGGGATTGCGCGGGCTTGGCCGGGTGCAGCGGCGCTGGCGGCGGACCCGGCGGTTGATCTGGTCGCGGTGACGGTGAAGGTGCCGCATCATAAGGCGCTGGTGGATGCGGCGCTGGATGCGGGCAAGATGGTCTATTGCGAATGGCCGCTGGGCAATGGGCTGGCCGAGGCGGAGGCCATGGCGGCGCGGGCAAGGGAGCAAGGCGTGCGAACAGCGGTGGGTCTGCAGGCGCGATCATCGCCGACGATCCGCTATCTGCGCGATTTGATCCGCGAGGGCTATGTGGGGCAGGTGCTTTCTACCACGCTGGTAGGTTCAGCGATGAGCCATGGGGCGATGGCCCCGGCGAACCAGATTTACCTCTATGACCGGGCAAACGGCGCGAGCGCGCTGACCATTCCGTTTGGCCATACGATCGATGCGCTGTGCTGGTGCCTAGGCGAATTTACCGAGGTTTCGGCGACGCTGGCGACCCGGCGCGAGACCTTTACCGTGGCCGAGACGGGCGAAGTGTTGCCTTCAACCATTGACGATCAAATCGCGGTGAGCGGCTTGCTCGAAGGCGGCATTGCGGTTTCGGCGCATTACCGGGGCGGGATGTCTCGCGGTACGAATTTGCTGTGGGAAATCAACGGGACGCAGGGCGATCTTCAGATCACCGCTGGTTCAGGCCATGCGCAGATTTTTGACCTGACGCTGATGGGCGGCAGGGGCGAGGATGCGGGGCTGGCAGTGATGGAGGTGCCAGCACAGTATCACACCGTTTCATCCGAACTGCCAAGCTTTGCGGTGAATGTAGGCGAGGCCTATGCGCGGTTTGCGCAGGGGCAAGGTGCGGCGGATCCGGTGCCCGATTTTGATCACGCGGTGGTGCGGCACCGGTTGATCGACGCCATCGAGCGGTCTGCGGCGAGCGGGACGCGGATTACACTGTAGCTGAGTCTGGCTGAAGGACGCCGAGCCGCTGGAAGGCTGCGGCATGCGTGGCGGCCAATTGCTGGATTTCGACAATGTTGCCATCGGGGTCTTTGCCGTAAACAGCTTTGATTGTGCCCGCATCAAGGGGATTGGCGGCGAAGGTCATGCCGTTGGCGCTGAGGCGGGCGTGTTCGGCGTGGATGTCGTCCACATCGAGGCAGATGTGGGTGTAGCCGTGATCGTTGGGGCGCAGCCGTTCGCCGCCGCGCGGGGGCGGGGATGAATACTCAAAAAGCTCCATATAAATGTTGGCGGCGCGCAGCATAACGGTGCGCGCTGCTGAATTTTCAACGTCGATAATGGCATCGATCATTGGCGAATCTGACCATTGCGAGTGGGTTTCTTCGACCACTTCAAACCCGATGATGTCGCGGTAGAACGCCATCATCTTTTCGAAATTGGGGGTGTGCAGCGCAACGTGATGAATGCCGAGGATCATTTCGCTTTCTCCCGCCCGGTGCCGGATTTGCTCTCCCGCCGTGGCATTTAAAATCATATACCTTCTTGGCGGCTTCATCCACCTCAAGCCGGGCAGGACTAAGCAGAAAGATAGGCATGGCTATGACGACAGCAGACGAGATGATCACGCTATCGGCGGTGGCGGCGGTTTCCGCGATGAAGGCGGGGCGGTTTACGGCTTTGGCCTATGCCGAAGCATTGCTGGCGCGCTGTGCAAAGGGGGCGGACTTGAACGCCTTCATTACGCTTGATCCTGAAGCGGTGCGGACTGCTGCTCGCGCGGCAGATGCGCGGCGGCTGGCAGGCGAAGCGCTGGGGCTTATGCATGGGCTGCCGATTCCGGTGAAGGACAGCGTGAACACCTTTGATTTGCCGACCACGGCGGGAACGGCGGGCCTGCGCGATTTCATCCCCAATGCAGATGCGACGGCGATTACGCGGCTGCGCGCGGCGGGCGCGATTGTTTTGGGCAAGACCAATCTGCACGAATTGTCGCTAGGTTGGACGAGCAATAACTTGGCCTTTGGCCCGGTTCGCAATCCTTGGGATCGCACGCGCATTCCCGGCGGCAGCAGCGGCGGCAGCGCGGCGGCGGTGGCGGCGGGCATGGCCCCGATTGCCGTGGCCGAGGATACCGAAGGATCGATCCGGGTGCCCGCCGCGATGTGCGGCATCGCCGGATTTCGGCCGACGACTGGGCGCTATCCCACGGACGGGTGCGCGCCGATTAGCGCCTTGTTTGACCAGATCGGGCCAGTGGCGCGCGATGTGGGCGATCTGGCACTATTTGACGCGGTGATGACGGGCGAGGATGCGCCGCTCACTGTGCCCAGCCTTCAAGGATTGCGGCTGGGGATTGCGCGCGATTATTACTTTGCGGGCCTTGATCCAGCGGTGGCGGCGGTGGCTGCGGATGTGCTGCAGCGGTTGGCAGGGGCGGGCGTGACGATTGTTGAGGCTGATTTGCCCGGGCTGGGCGCGCTGGTCGATGCGATCACGCTGGCGGTGCAGGTGCACGATGTGGTCCCGGCGCTGACCGAATGGATGGCAGCATCGGGCGCAAGCATCAGCTTTGACGAAATGCTGCGCCAAGTGAGCCCGGACGTGCTTGCCTTGTTGCAGCATTTCTCGCTGCCCCGCGCGCCGCTCGCCATTCCAGAGGCGGTGTATGAGCAGGCGCGCGATGTGCATCTGCCCGCCTTGCGCGCGATGATGGCAGATTGGTTTGCCGCGCACCGGGTTGATGCGATGCTGCTGCCCGCAGCGATGATTGTCGCGGCCCCGATTGGCGAGGATCAGGTGGTATCCATCAGCGGCGAGGAGATTTCGTTTACGACCGCGATCAGCCGCAACATCGCGCCGGGCAGCACAGCAGGCTTGCCGGGGCTGGTTTTGCCCGCTGGGCTGGCGCATGGTTTGCCCGTGGCGATTGAGCTGGATGGCCCGGCAGGAAGCGACCGGCGGCTGCTTGGCATTGGCCTTGCGATTGAAGAGTTACTTGGGAGGCTGCCCTTGCCCTTTGAGTGAAGCACGCAAAACTTGACACCCATCCTAACTCTGTTGATCATTTCAAAATTGCTCTCCCAAATTGGATAGGTCGTCATGAAAATTGACTTGCTCGATGCGCCAAACGCAGTTGCACTGATAAAAAGCGGCGGTGTGCACCCCAATTCGCCGCTCAGCGCGGCTGAAATTACGGCCGCTGTGGCCATCGTGCAGGCATACGATTTGTTCAACGAGCACACCCGGTTTGAAACGATCGAGCTGCTTGATCCATTGAAGGCTGATGTGGCCCGGTATCGGATTGGCGAGACGGTAAGCCGCGCAGCGCGTGTGTGCATTTTTGATGCCAAAGCGGTTGGCGTGATCCGTTTGATCGTATCGCTGACCGAGGGGGCGATTATCAGCCGGGTCGATCTGCCCGACCAGCAGCCGATGATCCAGCTCGAGCAATTCGGCTTGATCGAAGATATCGTCCGCGCCGATCCCGCATTCATCGCCGGGTGCGCCAAGCGCGGCATCACCGACATGAGCAAAGTGTGCGTCGATCCGTGGTCTGCGGGCAATTTTGACGTGCCGGGGGAAGAGGGGCGCTATCTCTCGCATGTGTTTGCGTGGCTGCGACTTTATGAAAACGAGAATTTTTATGCGCACCCGATTGAGGGGCTGAACGCGGTTGTCGATATCAAATCTGGCGAGGTGATCCGTGTGGATGACTATGGCGTTGTGCCCGTGCCAATGCAGGAATCCAATTATGAGGCAGGGTTTCTACAAAGCAAGCGCGCCGCCCCCAAACCGATTGATATCGTGCAACCGCAAGGGGTTGGCTTTCATATCTCTGATGGCGTCTTGCGGTGGGACAAATGGTCGGTCGTGGTTGGTTTCAATGCGCGCGAGGGGCTGACGCTGCACGATATCCGCTATGACGAGCGCCCGATTGCGTATCGCGCCTCGATTGTGGAGATGGTGGTGCCTTATGGCACGCCGCAGAACGGCCATTTCCGCAAGAATGTGTTTGATATTGGCGAATACGGCGTGGGCAAGCTGGCCAATTCGCTGACGCTGGGCTGCGATTGCTTGGGCGTGATCGAATATCTGGATGCGCATGTGAATCATATGGATGGTTCGGTGATGACGATCCCCAATGCGATCTGCATCCATGAGGAAGACGCCGGTTTGCTGTGGAAGCACACCGATTTTCGCACCGAGCGCGCCGAAGTGCGCCGTTCGCGTAAGCTGGTGGTTTCGAGCATCGCGACGGTCGGCAATTATGAGTATGCGTTTTACTGGTATTTCTTTCTTGATGGGGGGATCGAGCACGAGATCAAGGCGACCGGCATTATCAACACTACCGCCTGCGAGCCGGGCAATCCGGGCAAATATGCCGCTGAAGTGATGCCGGGCGTGGCCGGGCATATCCATCAGCATCTGTTTTGCGCGCGGCTGGATATGACGGTGGACGGCGATGCGAACAACTTTGTTGAGTGCAACACCTATGCCGAGCCAGCCGGCCCGGCCAACCCATATGGCAACGCGTTCTATGCGCAGGACAGCGTTTTGCCCACCGAGTTGGCCGCTTGCCGCCGAGCCAATGCGGATACGATGCGGTTTTGGAAGGTGGAAAGCTCTGAGCGCACCAATCTTGTGGGCCGGCCGACCGCCTATAAGCTTGAGGCGAACCATATGGTCACGCCGTTTGTTGGTTCAAACAGTTTTTCGGGGCGGCGGGGGCGGTTTGTGGAAAACCATGTGTGGGTGACGGCGTTTGATCCCGAGGAGCGCTATCCGGCGGGAGAATATATGAACCATTCCACCGGGGCTGGCGGCCTGCCCGATTTTGCGGCGCAGGACCGTTCGGTCAAGGATGCCGATATTGTGCTGTGGCACGTTTTTGGGCTGCATCATCCTGTGCGCGTTGAGGATTTTCCGGTCCAGCCAGTTATTCAAACCGGATTTAAGCTGGTCCCGGATGGCTTTTTTGATCGCAATCCCGCGATTGATCTGCCGCCTGCGCCAAACAAGGCAAGCTGCTGCGCGATGGCTTCTGCCTGAGCGTGGGGGTTGAGCGCGGGCAAGACGATGGCGCATGATGAGGCCGATGCCGGACGAAAAGGGATCGGCACCGCGCACATTGTGTTTTTCGTGGTCGCCGCCGCTGCGCCGATGACGGCGGTGCTCGGCACTTCGCCCGCCGCGTTTTCTTATGGCAACGGGCCGGGGGTGCCGTTTGTTTTCCTGATGATCGGCGCGCTTTA
>JBBRXQ010000091.1:0-8006 GCA_038238515.1 Sphingomonadales bacterium
AGGGTTAGCAACTCGCCTGACTTAGCTAGCTGAACAATGCCGTTGATTTCGCCATTGGCGATAAATTGCGCGAGCTGCGGCGCGACATCGACGAGCAGCGTGCCAACCGGGCTGGTTAAAGAATGATCCAACAGCAGCTTCTGTGCCGAGCTGTTCATTAGTCGAATCTGCCCGTCGCGGTCAATTGAAAGGATTCCAGCAGTGATCGATTCGAGCACTGCTTCGATAAAGGTGCGCCTCACGTCGAGCTGGGCGTTGGCGTTCACCAGAGCCTTTGTCTGCGTTTCTAGCTGCGCCGTCATGCGATTGAACGCGCGCGCGAGCATACCCACCTCGTCTGTGCCGCTGCCGACATCAACCCGCATAGCCAAGTTGCCACTGCCGATGTTGCGAGCGGCTGAAACCAGCTGGACCAGAGGTGCAACCTGACGGTCTGCAAATCGCAGCGCCGCCCAAACTGCGAGCCCCACCAGCGCGAGGCCGATGACCAGCAGCGCCAGATTGAAGCGCAATTGCAATGCACGCGCGCGGCCAGTCAAAACGTCGTAAGCGCGCAAAACGCTTTGCGCCCGCCGCCATTGGTTAAGCGCGAGAGCATCGGAGGTGCGCGCCACATAAAGATAGATGCCGCGCGTTCGGTCGACCGATGTTACCGCTTCGATCCGCTCGGCCGAAGCATTGACGACAACAGATTCTCCGCCATCCAGCTTTCGCAATTGGTCAGGTGTTACCCGCTGGCGGCTCTCGTTTTGATTGGGATCGACAATCGCTGCGGTCCGCAACGAGCCGTCGCTACCGCGTTCGAGAATGGCCGATTCGTTGAGTTTGCGATTGATAACTTGCCATGAGTATCCTTCGGCAAAGTCCCGACTCGTGATCGGCGCCTGCCCTAGATAGTCGCGCAGATCCCCTGCCATTGCGACGCTCTCGTTGCCCACATCGCGCAGCTTGTCGGTATAATAGCCGCGCGCCAAGCTGTTTGCATTTTCTAGCATGCCGCGCGAATTGTCAGAAAACCAAAATTCAACGCCGGATTGGAACAGCAGCGACGCAAAGATGACCACGAGCAGGGTCGGGATGGCCGCAATCAGAGAGAACAGCCAAACCAACCGGACATGCAGTCTACCGCTGCTGCCAAGAACGCCGAGCGCGGCGCGTCGAAGTGCGAACCGCCGCCCGACGAGCACAATCAGAGCCATAGCGGGCACCATTGTGCCGATCAGCAAACTTGATGTCAGCCTTGCAGGCAGCAGCTGGTTACCCGCGCTGTTTGCCGACAGCGCTATCCAGCTTACCCCGATCATCAGCGCAAATGTGAACGCAGCGACCAGTTCGAGGAGCAAGAATGCATTGGAACGGCGCAGAACGACAAGAAGGCGCCGGTACCACCGGGGCAAACGCCGTAAACCTCGATTGACCGGACCGTTCATCGTTGCGAATTAACAACACTGCTGTTGCTGCAATGCAAGTGCTATTCCATCCAGAGTGCGCAATCCAAGATTAAACGCGCGTTATAGCAACAGTCTCCGGGCTGATCGCAAGCTCGGATAAGCGCTTGCGCAGGGTATTGCGATTGATTCCCAGCAATTGGGCTGCGCGCAGCTGGTTTCCGCCTGTCATCGCCAAGGCATGTTGGAACAACGGCGCTTCAAATGCGGCGATAGTCGCATCATAAAGCGTCCCAGGCGGTGGTTGGGTCTCTGCCAGCCATAAGTTGAGCGCCAACGCCAGATCAGCGTTTACTGCTCCGCTTGGGGTCAAACTTTGCTCGGTCGCCGCCGTTTCAGTGAGCAAAAGAGGTTCGATCTCAGCAACATCGATCACACCGTCGCGCGCGAGCAGCGCGAGGCGGAACACAAAGTTGCGCAGCTCGCGCACATTGCCGCGCCACGGCTGGCGCGCGAGAAGGGCGATCGCGGCAGACGTAAGCTGGCGGCGGGGGAGCCCTTCGATGGCTGCGCGAGTTAAAAAATGACGCGAGAGTGCCTCGATATCCTCGCCGCGATCACGCAGCGGGGGTAGCTCAATCGGGACGACCGCAATCCTATAATACAGGTCTTCACGAAAATGCCCCGCAGCGATCATCGGCAGGAGATCCCTGTTCGTTGCGGCGACGATGCGACAATCGAGGGTGATTTCATCGGTGCCGCCCACACGCCGGATTTTGCCAGATTGCAGCGCACGCAGCAGCCGAGTTTGCGCTTGCAGAGGCATGTCGCCGATTTCATCAAGGAAGAGCGTTCCTCCGGTGGCAAGCTCAAACTTGCCAAGATGCCGCGCAGCAGCCCCGGTAAAGGCGCCCTTTTCATGGCCAAACAGCTCGCTCTCGATAAGCTCTGATGGTATCGCTGCGGTATTGACAGCGATGAAAGGTCCAGTGGATCGATTGCCGAACTGATGGATCGCTTCGGCAACAAGCTCCTTGCCTGTTCCCGATTCGCCCAAGATCAGTACGCTCAAATCATTGCGCAGCACGCGGGTGATCATCCGGTAGACCGCCTGCATGGCGCCGCTGCGCCCTACCAGCGGGAGCCCCTGTTCGACATCATCCGAGTCGTCTGGTGCGCTTTCAACGTTTGCCGCATTAATCGCCCGATGCGCCGTCCGAATCAGTTCCTCAAGATCAAACGGCTTAGGAAAATATTCGAATGCGCCCGTGTCGCTAGCGCGTACGGCTGTATCCAAAGTGTTTTGCGCCGACAAAATGATCACCGGCATATGTGGGGCTTCTGCCCTCGCCCGGCCCAGTGTTTCGATCCCGTCACCATCGGTCAGCACAACATCGGTTAACATCAGGCAATAGGACTGTCTGGCCAGCAGCCGATCGCGCTCAGCAATTGAATCGCAGCGATCCACCATGAAATTCTCCGCTTCCAGTGCAGCGGTAATGACCAGCGCAATAGAGGCATCATCCTCAACCAACAGCACCCGCCGGATCATCGTGCAGCCCAGCCTGCTACGGGAAGGTGCACGCGAAAGTGAGTCCAGCCTTGGGCCTCATCGCGGTCATGCGTCACGCGGCCATTCATTTCGCGCACCTGCTTCTGCACCAGCGCCAAGCCGAGCCCCTGACCATTCTTTTTGGCGGTGACAAACGGCTCGAAAACATGGTCTCGCAGCGCTGGGTCAATCCCCGCGCCATTATCACTCACGCGTAGCTCAATCGGGAGACGCACCGGCTTTTCCCCCGCCCCTGCATGAAGCTGTATCCCGCTGGCAAAGCGCGTGCGGACGGCGATGCGTGGGATGGCCTCACCCTCGCTGGCCTCGTGCGCGTTGGCCAAAAGATTTAGCACCACTTGCACAAGTGCATCCGGGCTGCCGCTGACAGCAGGCAGGGAAGGATCGAACTCCTCCTCAACCACGAAAGCACCACTGCGCCCAGCAGCAATTACGGCTTGCGCACGGCGCACGGCTTCATGAAGATTGCAAGGAGTGGCTGGCATCTGGCTGCGGCGCGAAAGCGACTGCATTTGATCGATCAGTTTAGCGACTCGATCCACTTCTGCGGTAATGAGTTCAGTTAGCGCCAAATCCTGGCCGGTCAGTTTGCGGCCAAGCAATTGCGCCGCTCCGCGAATGCCCGCAAGTGGATTCTTGATCTCGTGCGCAAGCACTTCAGGCGCTCGCAAGGTTGCGCTTTCCCCTGCGCTACCGCCGTCTCCAGAGAGCGCCTCAACCCCAACGCCTTCATGCAGCAGGAGCATCTGCCAACCCGGGCAATGCGCGACGGGCGCTGTCATGATATCAATACGACGCGCAGGTTGCCCCAGGACCCGCACTTGCGCACCGCGTGCGAACAACTGCGCCTCACCTTCCGCTAAGCGGCTAAAAATCAGCGGTTCATCGAATTCAAAAACCTCTTCGACAAGTTTTCCAGTCAATCGCCGAGCGCCCTGCCCGGTCAATTGTTCAGCAGCCGGGTTCGCGGATGAAATGGTGAGGTCAGGCGCAAGCAAGACCACCGCAAGCGGCAAGCTGGAGATCATGCGCTTTGGATCGGGGCGCCCGGTATCGCCTTTTCGCCAATCAGATGGCCCGCTCATGCGGCGATGAGCCGTTCTGGCGCAGCAATAAGGCGCTCATAGAACTCAGCGAGGCTTGCCAACACAGCTTTTGGGTCGTCGATGAAATTGACCCGGTTGCGAAACTCGGCCGAGCCATTGAGTCCCTTAGTGTACCATCCAAGGTGCTTTCGCGCCATATTGACCCCCGTTACTGGGCCGTAGTGGTTTTGCATCGCTTGATAATGTTCGATGATGATTGCGTATTGATCGGCCAATCCAGGATCTGCGCGCTGTTCGCCCGTATCGAGCCAATGCATGATTTGGCCAAGAAGCCATGGGCGGCCATATGCTCCGCGTCCGATCATCACACCATCGGCACCGCTCTGTTCGAGCGCAGTGGCCGCGTCAGCGATCTCGCAAATATCGCCGTTGACCAGCACTGGGATCGAGACGGCATCTTTCACCTTTCTTACGAAGCTCCAGTCGGCGTGGCCCTTATACATCTGGTTCCGTGTGCGACCGTGAACGGTGATCATTTGCGCGCCAATATCCTGGGCGATGCGGGCTAATTCGGGCGCATTCAGGCTGTCATGGCACCATCCCATCCGCATCTTCACAGTCACCGGGACTTTCACGGCTTTGACTGTGGCTTCGATCAACGCGGCAGCAAGCACCACATCGCGCATCAGCGCAGATCCAGCGTCACCGTTCACGACCTTGCGCACCGGGCACCCCATATTGATATCGATGATCGCCGCGCCGCGGTCTTCGGAAAGCTTTGCCGCTTCTGCCATCTGCGCAGGATCGCAGCCGACCAGCTGCATCGAGACCGGCTCCTCACTCGGGTCCCAAGCCCATTTCTGAATCGATTGCCGGGTTTCCCGAATCGCTGCGGGTGATGCGATCATCTCTGTCACATTCAGCCCAGACCCAAATCGGCGGACCATGGTGCGAAACGGCAAATCGGATACCCCGGTCATCGGCGCAAGCACGACTGGGCTTGGAATCTGCACCTTCCCGATGTTGATCGGACCCAGTGTTGGAGGTGGTGGGAGTGAAGTCATAGCTTGAACACGATCTGCCTAAAAAACAGGCATCTGCTTAGTTGATTGCATCCCACTCGGCAAGTTATGTAAAGGACACGTATAATGAGAAGGCCCCTCACCCTGCCCGTGCCCCTGCCCCTCACCGCCATGCGGCCGACGCGATGATGCGAATAGCTGGGTTGATCGTTGCCGGTGGAAAAGGGCTTCGCGCCGGCGGCACCGTGCCCAAACAGTTCGCCATCTGGCGCGGCAAGCCGCTGGTGCGGTATGCCGCAGAGGCATTGGCGGCAAGCCAGATTTCTCCGATCATTGTGGCGATCCCTGAGGGCTTTGAAAGCGAAGCTCTACAGGCGCTGGAGGGCGTCTCTGGAGTTCGTTTGGTTACTGGTGGCGGCACCCGGCAAGCTTCGGTGCGGGCGGGCCTCGAAGCACTAATTACTGACCCGCCCGAAGCGGTATTGATACACGATGCAGCGAGGCCCGATTTGCCCGGCCCCGTGATCGAACGCTTATTAGCGGGCATTGAGGCACACGCAGGCGCGATCCCAGTCTTGCCGGTGGTCGACAGCATGGTGCGCGGCGCCAGAGGGCTGCGCGATCATGCTGTGCCGCGCGAGGATCTCTTTCGCGTGCAAACGCCGCAAGCTTTTCGTTTTGAAGCGATTCTTGCTGCGCACATGGCCTGGGACAGCGGATTGGAGGCGACAGACGACGCCACGGTTGCCGAAGCTGCTGGCCTTGCTGTCGGGCTTGTTCAAGGCGATGAAAGGCTTCGCAAAATAACCTTCGCTGCAGATTTTGAGGATTCCAATATGAATACCATCACACCGCGCACAGGGATGGGTTTCGATGTACACCGGCTTGTTGCCGACGAAGAACTGTGGCTGTGCGGCGTGCAGATCGATCATCCCTTGGGGCTATCGGGCCATAGCGATGCCGACGTCGCGATCCATGCGCTGGTCGATGCGCTGCTAGGCGCGCTTGCAGCGGGCGACATTGGCGATCACTTCCCGCCATCGGATCCCCAGTGGAAGGGCGCGGCTTCGCATCGCTTTCTGGCGCATGCGGGCGCGCTGGTGATCGCCGCAGGCATGAGGATTGCCAACATCGATGTGACGATAATTTGCGAGGCTCCCCGCATTGGCCCGCATAAAGAAGCGATGCGCGCGCGGCTTGGCGAAATTTTGGGGATCAAAGTGGATCAAGTAAGTGTTAAAGCTACAACAACCGAGCGTCTTGGCCTAACCGGGCGCGGCGAGGGTATCGCGGCACAAGCCGTGGCGACGCTTATCGCCGCTGCGAGCTAAGTTCAACGAGAGGCAGGCCATGATCGGGCAGCGTTTGTTTTCAAGTCTTGCCGCACTGGGCGCTATCGTGGTGGGTCAAGCTGCATCGGCACAAGATGCCCTTTGCCTGTCTGAACAAGAAGTCGTCAGCTTGGTTGGTTTTGCGCTGCCGACAGTGATGGACAGCACGATCAAGGCATGCCGTCCCCAGCTATCACCCCAAGGCTATTTTGGTGCGCAAGGCGCTGCTTTGATTGCGCGGCTGGCTTCGAACAAACCCGCCACTTGGCCGAGCGCAAAAACGGCATTTCTGAAGCTTGGCGGCACGAAAGATACCGCAACGCGCGACCTGATTGCCAAACTACCCGATTCCGCCTTGCAGCCCTTTGCCGAGGGCATCGTCGCGCAGTTGGTCACAAGCCGGATTAAACCTGATAGCTGCGTCGCGATCGAACGCGGTGTCCGCCTGATTGCGCCGCTCCCGCCCCAAACCACTGCTGAATTAATCGCCTTTGTCATCGTATTGACCGACAAAGCCGGGCCAAGCAAAAAAGCAAACTTGCCATTTTGCACGATGCGGAGCTGAGATGCACTATGGATACCCTGCTTCCCCCAGATTTGATCGCGCTCGCTGCGAAGGTTATTGAAGCTAACAAGGCTGCTGGCCGGATCATTGCCGTGGCGGAAAGCTGCACCGGCGGGCTTGTTGCCGCAGCGCTAACCGAGATCGCGGGCAGTTCGGCAGTTTTTGATCGCGGCTTTGTTACCTATTCGAACGAGGCTAAGCATGAGATGCTAGGCGTATCGCTTGATTTGATCGATGCGTTTGGCGCGGTCTCAGTCGCAGTCGCTTGGTCAATGGCGCAGGGGGTGCTCAAGCATTCTCGCGCCGATGTTACGGTAGCCATCACGGGCGTTGCCGGTCCGGGCGGAGGAACAGACTTAAAGCCGGTTGGAACGGTGGTTTTTGCCCGCGCCGAACGCGGCGAAGATCCGCAAGCGGTCAATTCAGAGATGAAGCTGTTTGCTCAAACCAGTACGCGGGCTGAAGTGCGGCATCAGGCGGCGGTCGTTGCGCTCGAATTGCTGCTGCCATAGAGCTTTTGTGCGCGCGCCTCGAACGCCGCGACCATCTTGCGAAAAGCGCGGTCGAGATATTGCCCAGCCAGTTTTTCGAAAATCGCGTTCCTAAAACTGAAATCGACGCTGAAATCGATCACGCAGGCATTCGGGCCGGCGGGTGTGAATTTCCAAATGTTGCGGAGGTTTCTTAGCGGACCATCGATATATTCGACCGCAATCTGCTCCGCGCGCAGCTTGCGAACCCGCGAGGTAAATTTCTCGTTGATGGCATTAAAGCCGACCATCATATCGGCAAGCATTTCATCGGCGCTGTCGGATTTGATCCGGGTGGCGACGACCCATGGCAAGAATGCTGGGTAGTGTTTCACATCGGCGACAAGGTCGAACATCTGTTCGGCCGACCATGGCAAATGACGAGTCTCGGCGATGTGCGGCACTTCGCATCAGCCCTTTGCTGCGGCTCTGGCCAGCTTAGCGTCGCGGGCATCGCGCATTACGGTAAAATCCTCGCCCGCATGATAGCTTGAACGGGTGAGCGGGCTTGCCGCGACTTGCAGAAAACCTTTGGCGCGGGCGATTGCGCC
>JBBRXQ010000092.1:0-7939 GCA_038238515.1 Sphingomonadales bacterium
ACAAATTCCTCGCGTTTAAGGCCGGTGGTTTTCTTGCCTTCGAGGACCGGCTCCTCACAGTAACCGAAGCTGTCTTTGGCTTTGCTAAGCGACCAGTATTCAAACCCATCAGCCTTGCCGCCAATTCCGGTGAACCCGCCGCGCTCGGCCATCAGCGCGATCAGGCCCAGCTGCAGAGCAAAACCCTTTTGCACCTGAAGGCCCGATGGCGGCTTGCCGGTCTTGTAATCAACCACCGCCAGCGCGCCGTCCGCGCCGCGATCAATCCGGTCTGCGCGGCCAAAGATGGTGATGCCGTCAATCTGGATTTCGCCCTGAAGCTCAGAACCGAGCACACTACGCCCCTGATCGCGCAATGCGGCAGAATGCTCCTCAACCCATTCAAGCGCAGCGATCAAGCGCGGCCGCCACAGTCCGCGCATAAACGGGTGCGCGCTCATTTTATCGAGCATCTGGTGCGCCAGAGGAATCAGCGCGCCGATTGCTCCGCCCGCTTTGTGCCAAGCATCAAGCACCGCGTGGACAGCGGTGCCCATCCATGCGGGCGTAGGATCGGCATCGAGCGTATCGAGCTTGCTTAGGCGCAGGATGCTCGAGGCATAAAACTGATAGGGATCACCGCGCAGCCGGTCGAGACCAGTCACCGAAATCCCCACGCGGCGCTGCGCGGCCGAGGGTATCGGCATCGGTCGCGGATATGCCGCTGCTGGCGGCGCGAAGTCGATCATGCGGGCAAAGCGCACCGCATCCTGTTCCATCCGCACTTGCTGGCCCAGCATCGCGCGGATGCGCAGCACAAAGCGCGAAGGGATCGCCGGGCCCGCCGCATCGCGGGCGGCATAGCTTAGCACAGCTTCGGGCGCGCCGAGCGCCGCAGCCAGATCATGCGCCGAAAGGCCGATGCGAAAATCGGCGCCGGGAATGCCCAGCGCGCGCAGCACTGGCGGCGCGAGCAACGGATCGGGCGCGGGCGCGGCGGGCCAGCTGCCCTCAGTCATGCCGCCGCAGATCACCAGATCGGCGCGGCTCATCCGCGCCTCCAGCAAGCCATAGATCGCTAGGCGCGGGTGGCCGCCGTAAGGTGGGCGCACCGCCACTTCATCCAGCGAATCGCGCAAAATGGCGGGCAATTCGCGCGGATCAAGATCAAACGCGGCCTCTTGAAGCGCGCCGCTCCAATGCTCGAACCATCCTGCCAGCGCCCGCCCATCGGCCTGCGCCCAGATCGCCTCGCCGCACAGCGCCTCGGCCACGTTCGTCAATTGCGCCAGCGTTTCGCTGAGCGGAACGCGCGCGGATGGATGACCGGTGATCGGCGCAAGCAGCTCCTCGACTTCGGCCCACCAGATATCCAGCCCCGGCCATGCCTTCAGTTTTGCAGCGACCGCGCCGCGCACCGCATCAAGGCCGGGGCCAAGGCGCGGTCCGCGTAGCACCACGTCTAGCTGGCGCACCCGCTCCAACCAATCCGCGCGCGTTCGCCTGCCATGCACCAAGGGATGGCCGAGCAGCGCAAGCAGCGGCACAGGCGCAGCTTGGTGCGCCCAAACATCAGCCAGCTGGAGCATCAGGCGGCCAGCGGTCGTTTGCGGCAGTGGCTTGCCTGCGCTGTCATCGGCCACAATGTTCCAGCGCGCCAAATGCGCGACCAGCCTTTGCGCCAGCCCGCGATCAGGGGTGATCACCGCCACCCGCCGCTCAGGCTCGGCCAGCGCGGCGCGCACGAGCAGCGCGATCGCTTGCGCTTCTTCGCCGGGATGCGCGGTTTCCATCAGCCGCACGCCCGCCATGCGCCGCTGCTCGGGCGGCAATGTTGCCCAGATGGTGCTGGCGGCGGGCGGCAAAAACAGGTTTGAGATCGCCCTTGCGCGCGCTGGCGGAGCGGCAGTAGGGCCAGAACGGTGCCACGGCTGAACCTCACCGCGCGCGATGCCCATCCGGTTAAGCAGCAGCTTAAGGTGATACTGCGGATGCGTTACTGCGTCGCTGCGCGCAAACACCGGGCCGCGCGCAGACACTGGGCCGCCCGGCTCAGCTGAAACTCCCGCCATGCCCAGCCCGTCCCACACCTCATCAGCCAATGTCAGGTCAAGATCGGGCAGGATCACCGCGCCCTGCGGTAAATCGGCGACCGTGCGCAGCAACCGCGCCACCGCCGGCGCTGCCGAGGTAACGCCAGCCGCGATCACAGGATGCGGCGGCGGGGCCTCCTTCCAGCGCCGCGCTACCCTCTCTAGCAACTGGTTTCGCCGCTCAGGGGGATCAAGCTCGCCGCGCTCCGCCAGATCTGCCTGCCAATGTGCCAAGACCCGGGCGAACAGCACGGTGCTTTGCTGCCAATGCTCCGAAAGTTCCTGCACCAGCCCGATCACGTCAGGATCGAACAATTGGGCGGGGGGCACGTTCTCAACCGCCATGCGGTCCATCGCCTGCGCGATCATCCGCGCCTGCCGCAGCAGCGCCGCTTCGCCCGGTGCCTTGTCGCCCAGTTCCGCGCGCAGCATGGCCGCCAATCGCACGACCCGCCGCACCGGGTCCGCCGCTGGGGGAATGCTAGGGCCTGCGCCAAGCGGATCGAGCAGCGGCCCCAGCGTTTCATCCAGATCGAGATCGCCGACCACCGCCATGCGCGGCAAAAGCAGGCCGTTTTGCCCCCCAGCATCGCTGGCGCGCACAAAAGCCTCGGTCACCGTGCGCACGGTCCGCGTGCTGGGCAGCAGCAGGGTTAGCCGGGCAAGGCCAAGTCCCTCCTCGCGGTATCGCGGCAGCAGGCCTGCCACCAGCGCATCGGCAAAACCCCGGTGCGCCGCGATCGTATAAACGGTCGGCAAATGAGCCCGAGCTTCTGGCGCACCCGCGTCAGCCACCGAGCAGCGCAGCTTCGGTGGGTGCGATCATATGCGGAGCGCCCACTTCAAACCACAGGCCAGTGTGCGAAATGCCATAGAGCCGCCCCTCGGCGATGGCCCGGTCCCAGAGCATGCCGGTCGAAAACGCGTCGCTGGGCGCATCGCGCAGCAACCGCTGCGACACCAGCTGGATGCCGGTGTAGATAAACGGCGCGACGCGGCCGGGCTTGCGGCGCGCAATCCGGCCCAGCGGATCGAGTTGGAAATCGCCGCGACCTTCATGATTAAAAGCGCGGGCATGGCCCACCAGCAGCAGCAGCGCATCCATTTGCTCGGCATCCCATGCGCGGCTTAAGGCCGCAAAGGCACTGGTGGGGCCATCAAGCCAGATATTGTCGCTGTTAATGCAAAAAAATGGGTCTGATCCGATCAGCGGCAATGCCTTGACCATGCCGCCGCCGGTTTCGAGCAGCGCGCTCGTTTCGTCAGAGATCGTGATCGTGGGCGCGGCGCGGTTTGCCAGATAGGCGATCATCTGATCGGCCATATAATGCACATTGACCACTGCGCGGGCGACCCCGGCCTCTTTCAGCTTGTCGAGCGTATAATCAATCAGCGGCTTGCCCGCCACGCGCACCAGCGGCTTTGGCCGCGATGCCGTTAGCGGGCGCATCCTTTTGCCCAGCCCAGCGGCCAGCACCATCGCAACATCGCTGGCCAGCGCACCGCTCATTTGGCGAACTGGCCGCCGCCCGCTGCGCGCAGTTCGGCGGGGATGTGCGCATCAAACCAGCGCGCGACCGGGGCCAGCGCTGGATGCAGCAGATCGCGCTCTAGCAAGCGCCAGACGCGCGGGATATAATCCAGATAACGCGGTTTGCCATCGCGCTTCCACAGCCGGACAAAAATACCGATGATCTTGGCATTGCGCTGCGCGCCGAGCCGCGCGTAATCGGCGCGAAACTCTGGACCTATGCCGCTTTGCGCGATATAGTAATCAAGCATCGCCTGTTCCAATGCGGGGTCCACGTCGCGCCGCGCATCCTCGAGCAGCGACACCAGATCATACGCTGGATGGCCCACCAATGCGTCTTGAAAATCAAGCAAGCCTTGCTGCGCCAGTCCGCCGAGCAGCATGATGTTTTCCGCGTGATAATCGCGCAGAACGGTAACCCCCGGCCGCTGGCGCGCCAGCAGCGAGCCAAGCGCCTCAGCCCATGCCTCGGTCCAACTGGGTCCATCGACATACAGCCCCTGCGCCGGGCAATACCAATCGATAAAAAGCTTGGCTTCGCGCTGATACTCAGCAAGCGTATACTGGGTGAACGGGCCGGGCGGCAGCTGATGTAGAGAAAGCAAAGTGTCGATCGCGGTGCGATAGACCGTCTCGGCATCTTGCGGCCAAGCGTCGACATATTCGCGCATGCGCACGTCGCCGAAATCCTGCAGCAACACGAGCCCGCTCGCCATGTCCTCGGCCAGAACCACCGGCGCGCGCAGACCGTTGGAATCAAGCCACTTTGCTGCCCGCAGAAACGGCTCCGGGTCTTCATTGGGCGGCGGTGCATGCATCAGCATGGCGCACTTTTCGCCCTTGCGGATACGAAAATAGCGTCGAAATGAGGCATCGCCCGGCAAGGGTTCGATGCTGGCATCGCTCCAACCGGCCTTGGCCAGAAAGGAGCGCGCTTTGGCGGGGGTGGTTACTTCCATCCCGCGCGCTCTAGCCAATTTTTGCCGGGTTCGACAATGGCTCTCCGCCCATTTTCTATCATATCGAGCTGGATCGACAAGCATCCTGGTTCGCGCGCAAACCCGCCAGCATGCTCGGGCCACTCCGCGATCATTGCCGCGCCCTCGCGGTAATCATCAAGCCCGATTTCGGAAAGCTCGTTGGGATTTTCCAACCGATAAAAATCAGCATGCACCAGCGGCAGCCGCAGCAGCGGCGGCTCGTAGAGTTCGATGATTGCAAAACTGGGCGATGGCACCTCGCCGGCATAGCCCAGCGCGGCGATGATCGCACGCGCCAGTGTGGTCTTGCCAGCGCCTAGTCCGCCTGAAAGCGCGATCACATCGCCTGCGCGCAGCACGCGCGCAATGCGCTGACCAAACAGCGCGGTCGCCGCCTGATCGGGAAGATGTTCGATCATGGCAGGTGGATCACGGCAGTTTGCTCATGGGAGCCGAACCACCGCGCTAGTGCCCTGCCCCGGCTCAGACATCAGCTCGAACGTGCCAGTATGCGCTTCGATCAATTGGCGCACCAACGGCAGGCCAAGCCCGGCGCGGCGCTCGGCCCCGGCGGCCCCGGCGGCTGCGGGGGAACCCTCACCGCTTACTTTAAGGCCTTCCAGCGCGCGGGCGAGCTGTTCGGGGTTCATTCCCCGGCCATTGTCTGAAACCACGATCTGCACGCCGCGCGCGCTTTCTCCGGCGCGCTTTGGTCCGGCCTTCAGGCGAGATGCCTCGACCAAAATCCGTCCACCCGCTGGTGTTGCGGCAATCGCATTGTCGATAAGCTGGCCAACCACCCGCAGCAATCGCCGCCGATCGCCGGTAACGGTGCCGATGGCAGGCAGGCAGCGCAAGTCCAGCGTCAGCCCGCCGCCGGTGAGCCGGTCGCCGCGTTCGCGCACTGCTTCGCTGAGCATTGCCAAAATCTCGACAGTGCCCTGCGCCAGCGGCAAGGTGCCCGCCTCGCTTTGCGACAAATCCAGCAGATTTTCGATCTGCTCGCTCAGCCGCTCCACCGAGGATAAAATAGCGCTCACGTATTCTTGGCCCTGCGGCGTAATTTCGCCCGCCACCCCTGCGGCCAGCAGCTCAGCAAAACCGCCAATCGACGTTAGCGGCGTGCGGAATTCGTAGCTCATATTGGCAATAAACCGGGTCTTCACCCCATCGGCCTCCATCAGCGCGGCATTGCGCTCGCGCAGCGCGGCCTCAGCCTTTTGCGAATCGGTAACATCGAGCACGGTGAGCAACCCGTTGCCATCGGGCAAAGGCACACCGGCAAACGCCAGAGTGCGCCCATCGGCCAGCGCCAGTCGCCCATTTTTCTGCTTGCGCTCCAACGTGGCCGATTGGATCACCTGGCCAATCGTGCCCACTTGCGCTGGCCGTTTTAGCTTGCCTGCGATCTGCCCCAGCAAAACATCGGCGCGCGGATGCCCATCGAGGAACGCTTCCTCAAGGTCCCAATCCGCCGCAAACCTGCGGTTCCACAGCTGCAGCTTGCTGTCTGGGCCAAACACCGCCAGCGATTCAAACAGATTGTCGAATGTTGCGGTGCGGGTGCGCAGCAGCGTGTCGCGTGTGGCCGAAAGCTGGAGCTGCTCGGTGCGATCTTCAAAAATCATCAGTAGCCCGCCATCGGGCATCGGTTGTCCAACCACGCGCAGATGGGTGCCGTCGCCTAGCAGCCACGATTCCTCGCGCGGCTCACGCGCCAGAAACCAACCCTGCCGCTCACGCCGCCATTCAGGAAAATCGCGCACTTCGGGCAGCCGGCCGCCATCACGCAGCCGATCAAGCACCCGGTCAAACGGCGGCGTATCCACCACCCACGCCTGCGGCACCCCAAAAATGCGCAGAAACGGCTGATTGGCGAACACCAGACTGCGCTTTTCGTCAAACTGGGCGATCCCGGCTGAAAGCGTATCTAGCATTTGGCGCTGCGCACCGCGAAACCGGCGGAATTGGCGCTGCAGTTCCTCGGTTTCCTCAATATCAACGCCGTAACCCGCCACGCCGTCTGCGCCCAGCGGCAGAT
This sequence comes from Sphingomonadales bacterium, assembly GCA_038238515.1. Lineage (GTDB taxonomy): Bacteria > Pseudomonadota > Alphaproteobacteria > Sphingomonadales > Sphingomonadaceae > Novosphingobium. Next base: position 6,625 of record JBBRXQ010000092.1, read on the forward strand.
CGGACACGCGCAGCGCCCGGCGCTGGCCGCCGATGGTGGCCGACACGGTGCGCTCGATCAGCGCGCCGCGCGTGAGCGCTTGCCGCGCCACTTGCCCCGCGCTCAGCCCGCCATCTGGCTCAACCAATTCAGTGCCCGCCGCCACAACTTCTGCGCCGCTCTTGCCGCCCACCGCTTTGACATAGGCTGTGTTCACCAGCCGTAATTTCATATCAGGCGCCCGAAACCACATCGGCAGTGGTGCGGCTTCGATCAGGCCAGACAGCGCCGCAAAATCAGCGCGCGCGCCCGCTGCCTCGGCACGAAGCGCGCGCAATTCTTGCTCGCTATCGGTAAAATCAAAAATCCACACCAGCGCAGAGCCGCCCGGCGAAACTTGCGGATCGGCTAGATGACCGCGCACGCCAAGAGTTTTTTTTCCGCCCCGCGCGGTAAGCGCAAGCTGAAATGGCGCGCCGGTTTTTTGGGTTTTGCGCACCGCATCGCCAAGCTGCGAAAGCTGCACTTCGTCAAGCCCGGCGTCGCCTGCATCAAGCTCGCTGAGATAACCGGGCATGGCATCAAGCCCAAACCACCCAGCAAGCCGCGAAGGACCTTCGATCCTTCCGTCAGCGCGCACCAGCAAAGGCAGCGCAGGCGCTTCTTCAACCATCCGCGAAAGTCTGCGCGCCAGCCGCTGGTTTGCCTCGCTACGCCGCACGCGGCTTTGCGAAGACAGCACCGCCCAAGCTGCCACCGCGCTCCACGCGGCAAGGACAAGGCCGATAATAACGAGAGCTGACTGCGAAACGATCATTGCGTTGTGGCTAGGGCGGAGAGCCGCAAATTACAATCAAAGCTAAGCCACAAGCTGTGGGCGCGCAGATTCTCGCTGATCGGGCCCCTGCCTGCGCAGGGGCCCGATCGACCTTGCGATGCTTAGTAACGATAGTGATCTGGCTTGAACGGGCCTTCAGTCGAAATGCCGATGTAGCTCGACTGCCGATCCGAAAGCTTGGTCAGCTTCACGCCCAGCTTCTCCAGATGGAGCGCGGCGACCTTTTCGTCCAGATGCTTAGGCAGCACATAAACTTCGTTCTTGTATTGCTCGGCCTTGGTGAACAGCTCGATTTGCGCCAAGGTCTGGTTGGTAAAGCTTGCGCTCATCACAAAGCTGGGGTGACCGGTGGCGCAGCCCAGATTGACCAAGCGGCCCTTGGCCAGAATGATGATCTGCTTGGCCCGCTCGCCGTCTTCAGCGGGAAACTCGACAAGATCGGTGCCGGGCTTAACCTCGGTCCACTTATAATTGTCGAGCGCCGAGATTTGGATCTCG
>JBBRXQ010000093.1:0-7918 GCA_038238515.1 Sphingomonadales bacterium
ATAGAAATCGGCTTCTGTCGCCACTTCAACGCGGCGCGCCTTGGCCTCGTCGGCGCTCATGATGCCCGCAGCCAGATCGGCGTCGATGGCCATTTGCTTGCCGGGTAATGCATCGAGCGTAAAGCGGGCGGAAACTTCTGATACGCGACCCGCGCCTTTGGTCACCACGACCATGTTGATGATCATCAGGATCATGAACACGAACAGGCCGACCGCGAAATTGCCGCCAATCAAAAATTCGCCAAAGCTCTCGATCACTTGGCCCGCCGCAGCGCCGCCTTCGTGGCCTTTGACCAACACGATACGCGTTGAGGCAACATTGAGCGACAGCCGCAGCAAAGTGGCAAATAGCAATACTGACGGAAACGACGAGAAATCGAGTGGCTTTTCGGCGTTCATGGCCGCCATCAGGATTGCGACTGAAAGCGCGATGTTCAGCACGAAAAATACATCGAGCAAAAACGTGGGGATGGGCACAATCATCAATGCGACGAGCGTGAGGATGCCCGTGGGCAGCGCCAGCGCGCGGGGATTGCCAAAGCGTTTGAGCACCAGCGCTAAATCCCAAGCGCGCGTAGCTGGCCATAGGCGGCGCGGACATGAGCAGGGGCAGTGCTGCCTTCGCCCAGCGCAAATGCGGTGCGCAATGTATCGGCCATCGAACTGGCGCGTGGCAAGGCGGTTGCTGTGGCCGCAGCGGCAGCTTTATATTCCTGCGCGATTGCGCCGCCGCCAAAGGTGGGCGGTGGAGGCATGCTCGCCGCAAATGAGGAGCCGTCGGGCGGCGGTGTGCCGCCCATCGCAGCGTCCAGCTTGCCGCGCAGCAACTCCATAACCGCGCCAACTGAACGCGGCCCATTACTGCCAAAAAAGATGTTGCGGTTCGATGTGGCGGCTTTTGGCAGCAGCGCTGCTGCGCTCTGGGCTGGATCGGCATCTAGCGCGGCAAGAAATTTGGCTGCGCCATCTGCTCCCAGAAAATGCGCAAGATAGAGCTCGGCATTATCCGGCTGGCGGCCCAAAGCGCCGGTTAACGCATCCCTATTATCATTTGCCAAAGCCCCTGCCATCAGCGCAGAAAGGTGAGGATTGCTGCGCAGGGCCATCATTTGAGTCCGCAGCCCTGGCGTATTGATGGCCCCGCGATCCAGACCATAATCTGCGCCGTGGCGATCGAGCGTGGCCATCCAGGTTGCCCCAGTAAACTGATAAAGCCCGGTTGCACTCGATGTCGGCGCACGGGCAGTAGGATTGAGGCCGGATTCGAGCCGCGCCTGCGCTAGCAGAAAGTCGAAATCGACCCCGGTTGCCTTGGCAGCTTGGGCGATTGCGCTGTGGACTTCACCCGAACCGCTCGTGCGCGCTGGAGAAGGTTGCTGCTGCGGTGCAATCGAACTCAAACTGTGCCCCTTTCGATCCGCCAAAATCAGGCGGTCGAAGAAGGTTCAGCAAACAACATGCCAATTGCTCGTTTTAGCGCACAACGTGCTGCTATCAGCCGATCCGACCGATACGAACAGGAGCCATGTTTGCACGGTAAATCGAGGGCTGCCCCGTAATGGCGTCAAGCCGCGCCGAGACATTGGCCGCAATTAGATTGCGCACGCGCCGATTTGCATCGTTCAGCCGCCGCGCAGCATCCAGCAAGCCGCGGCATTCTTCGTCGATGGCTTCGGACATTGTGGTATCAAGCCTGCCGCACAGAGTGCTTTTCTCGATTGTGCAGCCCATGATCAGATCGACATCCAAACCGGCAAGCGCATGCCGCTCGTCTTCAAGGACGGCAAGCATCTGCCGAAGTGTGTCGCGCAGTTCGATCGGGCGCCGGATCGGAGCGACATTAGGAGCGCGCTGCTGAGCGTTAGACTGGGATTGCGGGATCACTTGGGGTTCCTCAAGAGCATGCCGGCCGCGATCATCGCATCGGCAATCTTTGTTGGGGTGATGGGGTACTTGCCCGCTTCGATGGCGCGGCGGACCTGCACCACGCGCTCTAGGTCAACCGGCGGCTCGCCGGCCTTGATCGCATCGCTGGTGGCAATTTGTGGCGCGTCGGCTTGGATTCGGCCCGCAACTTGTGGATTTTCGCTAGGCAATGGAGGGGACACCGCCGGCTTGGGACCAGGGCTCACAGTTTTAACCTGCACCGCGCCTACCGGGCGTGCTGCGCCGATTTCGAAAGATGACATGGGAAACACTCCTACACTTGCTCACCAGATAGGACGGCAGGCAGCGCAGGGCATTAAGGGGAGGCGGCGGGTTTTTGCCGGATCAGTTATTCGACCGGCAATTCGGCGAGGCCTGGGCGTACAATGCGCGCCCGCATTGGATTAGCTTTGGCCCCGGCCCGCACGCGGATCCACGCACCGATTGGCCCGGAATCAAGCGCCTCTGCGGGTTCTGAAACCGAAAAGCCATCGCCGACCACGCTCACTGTAATGCTCTCCCCGCGCTCTACAGCGGTGGCGGCGGATTGTTGCCGCGCGGAGGCGGTAACCGGAACAAATATCCGCCAGCTGGCTAAATCGGGGCAAGAGACACTGACGCTGCCGCGCGATGCGCCGTACCATGCCAGCGCTAGAGGGGCTTCGCAGGCAGCAAGTCGCAAACGCCGATCGACTGGCAGCGTCGCACCGCCAGATACGCCAATTGGCTGACCGGTAAACGCGGCAACAGCATTATCGATCGCGCTCAAACTCGCAAACTGGCTTGGCGCGGCCTCGGCAGTGGCGCTGGCCAGCGCGAGGATCAAGATAATGGGCAAGCCAGTGATGATATAGCGGTTGGTCATCGGGCATTCTTTCAAGCGATGGAAAGTGTTCCATCGCAGCCTAGCAATCACCGTGCCATCTGCTCCAGATCATAAGCGAGCGTTACCACGGCGCCATCGCTTGGCCCGGCCTCAACCACGATCCGCGCGTTTGCTCCGCGGTTTCCAGCCTGTTGTAAAAGAACTTTTGCGCGCGAAAAGGCGGCAGACTGCTGGCCCTTTGTGAACCGGACAACGATTGTAGCGCGCAGCCGAGCATCGCTCCCCTCGCTGGCGAGCCAATGCCCGAGGGGCGGCACACCTTCCGCATCAGTCCAAACCGCAACTGGTTCGCCGCGGAATGATGCGGCAATGGGTTTGGTTGGCGGAACTTGAGGGGCCGCAGAAGGCTTGAACGGTGATTGCGCGCTTTCCGGCGTATTGGCAGGCGTATTGGCGAGCGCAGCAGCCGTGATCATGAACAAGATCAACGCCAGATCGGCCAGAATGATTTGCCACCCACCAGGCGCGTTTGCAGCTTGATTTTTGAGAGGTGCGATGTCGCTTGTCATCTTTGGCTCATCATACTTGGCTGATTATGCTACCTCGCGCGGCATAAAGCCGCGATCCACGGCCCGGCGTTCGGCCGAGAACGCCGAAGCTAACTGGCCCGCCATCCATTCAAACAGCGCTTGCCGATCGTTTTCCTCGGTTTCGGCGCGTCGTTCGATTGCGCGGGCCAACGGAGCGAACACCATGTTGGCGAGGAGTAAGCCATAAAGCGTTGAGAGCACCGCTGCGGAGATCGCTCCCATAAACATGCTTCGTGCTAGTCCATCGGCGGGCAACTGACTGAGCGAGATCAGCGTACCAGCCAAACCGAACACAGGCCCGAGCTCGGCGGCTTGCGCCAATGTGCGCACGGCGGCGGCGGCAGAGTGCAGTCTAGAAGCGCGGCCCTCGGCATGATGCTCTGCCATGGTTTGAATGGAGCGCGATTGCGCCAGAACGGCAAGCAAATCATCGAAAGCGCGGTCGCCGAGTGGACGAAACTGGACACGCAGCAATCCATCCTGCCGGATCCGTGCTGCTAAAGGTGCGACAGCGGCACGGACATCAGCGGCGCGAAAACGCGGCCGAGGCAAAGCCGCGAGCGCTGCAATTGTTAGCCGGCAATCGTCCAACCCGCTGCGCAGCGCTGTTGCAAGCACTGTGCCACCGACGACGATGGTCGCGGACAGAAAATCTAGCAGTTGCGGGGATTGCATGATCGTTGGCGCGGCCTCCTACCCCCACAGAACGGCGCAAGCAGGCTTTGCTTCAGGGCTTTGACCAATTTTTGCCGCCGGCAGGCAAGTCTTTGCCGCCGATTGGAGTTCGATATCACAAGCGCCGCAGTTTTTGGAAACTGGCACGGGGGTTGCTTACCATCCGGGTATGAACACCGATCGTAAGGTAGAGCAGCGATGAGCGAGGGGCTTTTTGGCATTCACGGCGTGGCGCTTGAGCTGCGGGCACAGCGCATGGGGATGCTCACATCGAACATCGCCAATGCGGGCACTCCGGGCTTCAAGGCGAAGGATATCGATTTTGCCGCCGCGCTCAAAGCGCGCACGACGGGAGCGAGCGAAGACAGTGCGATTGGCGGGGCCACCCGCTTTCGCGTGCCTGTGATGCCCAGCCTTGATGGCAACACGGTCGAAATCTCAACCGAGCAGACCGCCTTTGCCGACAACGCCGTGGGTTATTCCGCCACGCTTTCATTCATTCGCGGCCGCGTCGAAACCATTACGCGCGCGATCAAGGGCGAATAGAGTCATGGGCAATTCGTTAAACCGCAACCCGATGAGCTTGTTCGAAGTGGCTGGCCGCGCAATGTCGGCGCAGCTCGTGCGAATGAACGCCTCGGCCTCCAATTTGGCCAATGCGGGTACCGTTTCTGGCACCGAGGAAGAAGCCTATCGTCCGCTGCGCCCGATATTCGCGCAGCAACTCGATGCCCAGACCGGCCTTTCCACCGTGCGCGTGAGCGGGCTGCTGCGCGAAAATGCCGCGCCAATCCGCACGCACAATCCCGATCATCCGCTGGCCGATGCCAATGGCGATGTGTGGGCCGCGCCGGTCGATGAAAATGCCGAGATGATCGAAATGCTGGAAAGCTCACGCCAATATCAAAACGTGGTCGAAGCGATGCAGACTGCCAAACAATTGATGCTCGAAACGATGAGGATGAAATGACACCAATCAATCCATTTAGCGCTGCGAACAGCGCATCGACCGCCGCAGTTTCATCCGTCGCCAAAAAAGGTGGTCTCGGCGGGCTTGGCGGCGAAGATTTTATAAAGCTGCTCACCGCGCAGCTGAACAATCAAGACCCAACAGCGCCGGTCGATAATGCTCAGATGATTGCGCAGCTCGCGCAGTTCTCAAGCCTTTCAGCCACCAACTCGATCAAGGACACGCTGTCCTCGATTTCGGGCAAGCTCGACCGCATTTTGCCGGGAAACGCTGCTTAATCCTCTGACCTTCAGTAAAGGATATCAACGATGTCGTTCTACACCTCGCTTAACGGCCTTAAGAACGCGCAAACCGATCTCGCCGTGATCAGCCACAATATTGCCAACGCTGAGACTGCGGGCTTTAAAAAGAGCACGGTCGCGTTTGCCGATATCGTCGCGGGCAGCGCGTTCACTAGTCCCAAATTGATCCAGGGCATCGGTGCCACGGTCGAGGCGATCAACCAGAACTTCAAGCTAGGACCGATCGAGCAAACCGGTTCGGCGCTTGATGTTGCGATCAATGGTGACGGTTTTATCACCACCAAGTCAGCGGTCAGCGGCGACACGCAATACACCCGCAACGGCTCGCTTTCGGTCGATGGTGCTGGCTTCATTGAACGCGGGCAGGGCAATCGCCTGCAAGTCTTTCCAACCGACGCGCTCGGCGCGGTCACGGGAACGACCCTGATTGATGCCGCAATTCCGGCCGCCAATGCTGCGGGCGCGGCGTTTGCCGGTGTGACCATCGCTAAGAACGGAAATGTCGCGGTCTCCTTTGCCGATGGCACCAATCAGGTCATTGGCAAAGTCGCTCTGGCCACGTTTATTGCGCCTGGTGGGCTTAGGCAGGAAGGCTCGTCCAATTGGACTGCAACCGGCATTTCGGGCGCTCCGACCTATGGCCAGCCTGATGCTGGCCTATATGGTGGGCTGCTTTCGGGCGCGATAGAGCGTTCGAACGTCGATATTGCCGAGGAACTGGTTGGTTTGATCACCGCCCAGCGCAATTTCCAGGCCAACGCCAAAGCGATCGATACATCGACGCAGATCACCCAAACCATCATCAATCTGCGCAGTTGAGGCTAATCTAACATGGACCGCCTCATCTACACCGCCTATTCCGGCATGACCGGCTCGATGGTTCGCCAGCGGGTTATCGCCAGCAACATGGCCAATGCGCAGACCACCGGGTTTCGCGCCGAAATCCTCAATGCCATGCCGATGACGCTCAAAGGTCCAAGCCTCGAAGCGCGCGCCATGACCGAAGGCGAAGTGCGCGGCGCAAGCATGAAGCAGGGCACGATCATCCAAACTGGCAATCCACTCGATATTGCGATGACAGGCAAGGTCATGCTGTCTGTCCAAACCGAGGATGGCGGCGAAGCATACACCCGGAGGGGCGATCTCATGATCGGCGCAACTGGCGTGCTGGAGAATGGCGATGGACGGCCTGTGATTGGCGATGGCGGTCCGATCACTATCCCGCCCGGATCTAAGCTCTTGATCAGTCCCGATGGCACCGTGCTCGCTGCCAGCCCTGAAGATCCCGATCAACCGCCCCAGATTCTGGCCAAGTTAAAGCTCGCCTCGATTGAGGGATCGCGGATCGAAAAGGGATTGGACGGGCTGTTCCGTGTTGTCGGCGGCGGTGTGCTCCCCGCCGATGAAGAGGCCAAAGTGCAAAGCGGCGCGCTTGAGCAATCCAATGTCGATCCCACCAGCGTGCTGGTCGAAATGGTCGAGGCGCAGCGCTTGTTTGAAATGCGGACCAAGGTTGTTTCGACCGCGAAGGATATCGACGAGAGCAGCATGGCGCTGATGCGCATCACCTAAACTACTAAATTTACAAAGAAAGTAATCGCTCATGCCTTCATCAGCCTTGCATGTCGCCCGCACAGGATTGGAAGCGCAAGACACGCGCATGCGCGTGATTGCCAACAATCTCGCTAACGTCAGCACCACCGGTTTCAAGCGCGACCGCGCCAATTTTGCAACTCTGACTTATCAGGACGCGCGGGTTGCGGGGCAGCAGTCCTCGGGCGAAACAGCCTATGCCACCGGGCTCAATTTAGGCACCGGCGTGGGTATTCAATCAACCACAAGGGTCGATACGGCCGGTTCTATGCAACCAACTGGCAATGCTTTCGATCTATCGCTCGATGGTGATGGCTATTTTCAGGTTACGTTGCCGGGTGGCCAACTAGGCTATACCCGCGCAGGCAATTTCAGCCGTTCGGCCGAAGGTCAGCTGGTCACAGCGCAAGGATATGTGGTTCAGCCACCGATCACCGTGCCTGAAGGTGCCGGCACGATCACTATTGCGCCTGACGGGACTGTTTCGGCAACGGTGCCTGGATCAACCGAACCGTCCCAGCTTGGGCAGATTACGACTGCGAGCTTTGCCAACCCGTCGGGCCTCCAATCCACCGGCGATAACTTCTTGCGCGAGACTGCCGCCAGCGGCGCTGCGCAAGTGGGCGTGGCCGGCGAACTTGGGCGTGGCCATATCCGTCAGGGCTTTCTCGAAGCCTCCAATGTGAATGTCGTCGAAGAACTGGTCGATATGATCGAGTGTCAGCGTGCCTACGAAATCAATTCAAAGATGATCACAGCCGTCGATGAAATGCTCCAGAATGCGAACCAGACCCTATGATCACGCATCAGGCGCCTTTTGATGCGGTGTTCAATGCTACGCCGTCGGGCCTCAAAATCGGCTGGCAGCAACGCCTGCCGATGGCAATTTTTGCGATCCTGCTGGTTTTGCCTTCGCCGGTCGGCGCACGCAGCCAGCCAGTCCCCGGTTTCGCCGCTGCGCTGCCGACACCGCCACCGCCACGCATCGCAGACGGCAGCATTTTCAACGTTGCTGCCGGATACGCAGGATTGGCGG
>JBBRXQ010000094.1:0-7899 GCA_038238515.1 Sphingomonadales bacterium
CCCGAAATATTCTCAGACATTCTGCGATCCCATTTTTTTACCGCTTTTTTTAAAGTCGGCTTGTTTATCGGCGTTTCTTCTTAGCTCGGCATTGATGATAGGATGACCACTGCTGTTAGATTTCAGCCACCTGATTGTGCGTTTTCATCCCTACAATCAACATCATGCTATCCGTGGGAAGCGCGGAATACAACGGTTGTAACAATTCGTACGGTGCGCAGTCAGCAACGTCTGGCTTGATTCAAAACTTGAGCCAATTTCGCAGTTTTTGTGGCCTCGCAGTGTGCTCACGATCTGCGCAACCCATTCAAAGGTGGTGATTTGATGCGATTCATGAAGTTAGCGCAAGGCCTTGGAAACTCCGCTCGACTGTTCGGTGAAATTGAGTAGCGCTGAAGCACGGAGAGGATTGCGTTGAACGCGTTATCCACAGGTTCATTGCTGCCAATGTGGGCACATCGACCGATGCGGCCAGTATCTCTTGGCCGCTATTGGTTTGGGCACCTGCAAATGCGCCACCGCCGCTTTCATGTGGTGCCGCCCGGTATTACTGAGGCTTTGCGATCATCAGCCATGTCGCCGCGATAAGCGGGGCAAACGATATAAGCCCCCAAATGATCCAGAGCCGGCAATCGCGGTAGTAACTATCGGGGATCGTGCCACCGCCCGCAAAGGCTCGGGCAGCGCGCGCTTGCCGGATTTGAAGCGGCAGCAACACAACCAGCCAAATTACGCCTGATACCGCGAAGCAAATTTGGCTATATACCAGCCAATGTGCTGCGAAGGGCGATATCTCTGCCACGAAGAGCGCGCCATAGCCGCCCGCGATCATCAGGATGATGCCCCACAAGGTTAGGCTGATGTCAGTAAGAGTGACCAATCGCTGCGCAAACGCGATAATAACAGGATTGCTGCTGCGATCCGCGAAAAACTTCCATATCGCGGTCGCTGTCACATTGCCGAGCAACATGACCACGCCAGTAATATGAATGAATATTGCCGCTTCGTAGAGCATCCTGCGGGGCCTTACTGGCCCCGCAGGAAGACGACAAGCCTTGCTGGGCATGCAACGCCGCAGAGCATGGGCGGGCATGGGCGTGGGCATCGTGCGTGGGCGGGCTAGGCGCGCGTCTTAGCGCCGTAGCCGCACAAAACGCCGTTGGAATTCCGAAATAGCTGGTGTTTTAGGCTCAATATAATGGATAGGAATTACAGAAAGTTAGTCCACAATATTTGCCGAGTATTCTGGTTTACAAGCTGCGTGACTGTAGCTTTTGAAAATTTCTCAGACCAGATGTAAATATTTATGCCGGATCTGATTAGCGATAGCGTTGAAGGGCAGCGGTTCGGGCCTTAGCTGGGTCACCGCGTTTCACCATTGCCTCGGCTGGGTTTTCTTAATGGGAGGAATTTCTTGCGCTTGGTCACTCTTTGGGGCGGAATCTGGTTTGCCGTTCTGTGCGCGGCCATCCCGGCAATAACCGAAGGTGCGCTCGCGCAAACTGGGCGGGCGACAAATGGTATGGGCACTCCGTTCGAGCTGTCATTCTGGCAATCGGTGGATGGTAGCGGCGACCCGGCGCAATATGATGAGTATCTAAAGCAATACCCGAAGGGCACGTTCAGCGCGTTGGCGCGTGTTAAGATCGTGTCATTGCGCAAAAATGCCGAGCCGCCATCGGCGCCAGTTCAGCCGATCACTGAGCCATCGCTGGCGACAGTCGTTGCCCTGCCGCCGCCTGCCTTCTCGCGCGCTCTGCTGGCATTAGCTGAAGGAACCCCAATCGCAGCGTCAATTCCAATCCCAATGCCAGCACCATTGACTGCACCCGTTTTGGTTTCGTCCCCGCCTATCCCGCTCCCAGCATCATCGACCGCGTCTGCGCAGACACTGGACTTAGCCGCGCTACTGGCAGCCCTTGCCAGTTCGCAAGAGAGCGATGGGCCAAGCGCGGCGGCAAGGCCAAGCAAAGCTTTTACATTGCCGCCGCGTCCGCCTCTCGTGCTGGTGCCCGAGGTATAATTGCCGGCGGGCTTTTGCTCCGCTCTCGCGCGCAATGTCTTTCATGATGGGGTTTACCAAACTGCGATCGCAGCTGCGAAGAGCAATAACGAAGCCGCGTCGGGCTATCTGCGGCAATTGCAGAGCCTTTATGATGCCTATCAGATTGGTCAGGACTACGACGCATTGAACACACTTGCTGCCGAAGCGCGCGTTTTTCATCCCGAAGCGGCTAATGCCTTTGCTAAGCAATCCGCTTTGGTCGAAAAATTCGGGTCGCTCATGGCGGTTCCGATTCAGCCCTGCAGGGGTGAAAAATGAGCGAGGTTGGGCTTCTTACCATAGCGTTGGCGATCACCGCAGCCAATCCTCCGCCGCCCAATTGCGCCGATCGTCAAACGATCAAAGCGGCCCAGCTAAATGAATTCCAGACGATGATGATGGCCGTCTCGCTGCGCTGTGTGCGCGTCGGGGATGATATGCGCCGCGACTTTGATGCTATGCTGGCTAGGCATCAAGTCGATTTCTCTGAAGCGGGGAGGCAGGTGAAGCGCTTTTTCGGGGCCTGTGCCAAAAGGGGTGGATCCTATGATCGGTATTCGGTCGCGGTTGCCAACAAATATGGTGGCGGAAGCACACCGCTGCGCACTTGCAAGCTGCTGCAAAAGGTGATGAGCGAAGTGACGCGGACCTCCGACGAGGGCACCGTGGTTACTTTGGTGGCCGAGGCGATGATCCCGCGCTCTGTGCTGGAAACGTTCGTTTGTCCCTCCGCCAACAGCAAAGTGCAAGATTAAGCACGATAGCCGAACCAAAGACGCGCGGCACAGTGCTGCGTGCCGACTATTTCAGGATCACAATCGATCCAGCATGATCGGGGAGCGGCATGGCGCATGCGCCCGTGGCAGCGATAAATTCCTGCACCGCGCGGCGCACGCCCATGTACCGCCTATTGTTGAAATCGTGCACGAAGATGCAGCCGCCTCGGTTCAGCCGCGCATAAAACCACGCGAGCCCAGCGGCGGTGGGATCGTAAAGGTCTACATCCAGACTGACGAAGGCAAAGTCGTCTTCAACGCCCTGGGTGCTGTCAGGAAAAAATCCCTTGTGCACTTGAACCAAGGACCGGTCTGCCATGCGCGAGAGGACAAGTTCGACGCTTGTATCCTGAAAATCGCCGATTGCTGCGACCGAAAACTGCGATTCTCTCTCCGCTGCAAGGTCTTTCTCGGCAAAGCCTTCAAATGTATCAAACAAGTGCAAGCGGCGGCCCGGAAACAGCCGGTTTAGCAAAGCAGCTTGCTCGCCCTGATACACTCCAAGTTCGCCAACCGCTCCGGGAACGTTCTGCTCGTTAATCCGTTCGGCAGCCAAGCGAAACGAATGGCGGCGGACAAAGTCTTCGCCCACGCCCGACCGGGGCATGCCTTCGGCTTCTGGCCACAAATACATCGTCGCCAGCCCGGCAGCGGCAATCTTCAATCCAAGCTTGTCATTAAGCGCGGAGATATCTGCATTGATCGCGGCGCCAAGCTCCTTGCTATAGCCTGGATAATAGGCGTGGATGCGATCCGGCGAGACGCCGATCTCCTTTAACTGTGTTCGGAAAGCGTCGACCGCGCTCGAAGCGATCACGATGCAATCGGGCTCAAGCGCGGCAAGCTCGCTTACCGCCATGATAGGATGACCTTCAACATGCTGACCGTGCCGCGCAGCATTGTTGTCTCCCAGACCAGTGATGGCAATGTCGACAGGCAGAATGCTGAGAAAATCCGTTAGTGCGCTGCCAGTGCCCACTATCCCGATGGTCGTCATGTTTGGTTCCTTGCGTGTTTGGCCAGCACCGCTGATACCGGGCGGGTCGATATCAAGGTTTCAGTTTCTCAACAAGGTGGGCCGCAAACGCTTTTCGGCTTTGCTGGGCAGATCGCCAAACATGCCTAAAGGGTGGCCGAATTTGGGCAACGCGCCGCCGCGCAAACGGCGTTTGACATAAGTGCATGGCGGCACCGACACTAATGAGTGATAAAGGAAAAGGGGCAGCGATGATCAGTAGGCGCAATATGATGGCGGGCATTGGTGGAGCCGCGATGTTGGCAAGATGGCCCGGCACATTCTCTGGCTGGGCAGGCAGTTCGGCCAGCGCCGCCGCAATCGCGGCCGATCCGGCGCTGGGGCGATTTATCGCGGGCCTGCCTAAAAGCGAATATCATGTTCATCTAGAGGGCACGCTTGAGGCGGAGATGAAATTTGCGCTGGCCAAGCGAAACGGGCTGTCGCTGCCATTTGCCGACGTCGCGGCGATGAAGGCCAGCTATGCCTTCCATGATCTGCCTAGTTTTCTGGCGATTTATTATGACGGCATGAAGGTTTTGCTGACCAGCCAGGATTTCTATGACCTCACTTATGCCTATCTGGCGAAGGCGGCATCGCAGAATATCATCTACACTGAGATGTTCTTTGATCCGCAGGAACATCTGAAGCGCGGTGTGTCGATGGCAGCGGTGATCAAGGGCATCACTCGGGCGCGGCGCGCTGCCAAAGCCAAACTGGGCATTCGTTCGCAGCTGATCTTGTGCTTTGTGCGCGATCTTTCCGCAGAGAGCGCGATGGCCGCGCTCGATGCCGCGTTGCCATTTCGGCGCCATTTGATCGGCGTTGGGCTTGATTCGGATGAAGCAGGCCATCCACCTGAAAAGTTTGCGGCCCATTTTGCCAAGGCCCGCGTCAACGGCCTTCATGTAACCGCCCATTGCGATGTCGATCAAACCGATAGCTTGCGCAATCTGCGCACCGTGTTGGTCGATCTGGCGGTGGACCGGATCGATCATGGCGGCAATATCGTGCAATCGCCCGAACTGGTCGAGATTGCCAAAAAGCGCGGGATGATCTTCACCGTTTGCCCAACCTTCTCGGGCACTTTGCGCAAAGGGCAGCCGCAGCCGCGCGATGTGGTGCGCGCGATGCTCGATGCCGGGCTGAAGGTGACGATCTCGTCTGACGATCCCGCATACATGGGTAGCGAATACATCAACGATGTGTTGATCCGCGCCGCCGAACGCAGCCAGCTGACCCGCGCCGAACTGATCGCAATCACACGCAACGGGTTTGAGGCGGCGTGGCTGCCTGATGCTGATAAAGCGGCGATGGCTGCTCGGCTGGATCGTTATGTCGGCACGGCCGCTTGATGGTTGCTAAATTTGTTTAGAACGGGAATTTCAAAGGCAAGCTTGTGTAAGGGGCTGCATCTAAGGCAATTGTTTCGGAGTGTGGCTTAAATGCAACGATTGATGCCTGCAATGCTAAGGTTCCGGGATGAAGCGCCCGTGGAGCGAGTTGAGAGGTTCTACTCGCTAACTTTCGATATATTTTATGACATCAAATGAAATAATCAGAAATCTTCCAAGATAGTTCTTTAGAATCAGTTAATTACATTCATTATCTGGTTTCCGCTGAAATCGTTTAACCCCGCAGATAGGCCTTCGAGGAACAGTGCGGGGTGTTTTAGTGCGCGTTTGACACAAAAGTGTTTTATTTGGATCGTAATGGCGTTGGCAGCGGGGGCGATCGATTTCGACCTTAATTTAGCCAACGAGGTATTCATGATTTCCCAGAACGTCTTGCGCACTGGCCTTTTGGCCGGGGTCTGCTCGCTTGCGCTTTTTGCAAGCCCCGCATTGGCGGCTCCACAATCCGCCCCAGCCGAAGCAGCGAGCGCTGCTGATGTCGAAGCTCCGGGATCGTCCGGGATTGAAGAGATTGTGGTCACCGCGACAAAACGCGAGACCAATCTCCAGAAAACTCCAATCTCGATTTCAGTGCTTGGCGGCGAAACGCTTAGGCAGCGCCGCGTTCAAAGCCTGATCGATCTTGCCGATGGCGCAGTGCCATCACTGCGAATTTCCACATTTGAAGCGCGCCAATCCGCGCTCACGATCGGTATTCGTGGTATTGTTCCGGGCGACGCTAACCAGCCAGCGCGCGAGCAAGGCGTTGGCGTTTACATCGACGGCGTTTATCTTGGTCGCCAGCATGGTCTGAACGCCAGCTTGTTTGACGTGGAACGGATTGAAGTTCTCAAAGGCCCGCAGGGCACGCTTTTTGGCCGCAATACCGAGGGCGGCGCGCTGTCGATTGTGACCAAGGCTCCCACGGGCGAGTTTGGCGGCCGTTTGAACGCGGGCGTCGGAAATTATGGTTCTTACAATGGCGCGCTGCATCTTGATCTGCCCGCTGTTGCCAACATCGCTATCAAGCTTGACGGTGTTATCCAGCATCAGGATCCGACGACTAGAAACCCGCTTGCTGGCGAAACTGGCTGGAACCAGTACCACCGCTACGGCGGCCGCGTTTCAGCTCTGTGGAAGCCGATTGATGGTCTTAGCGTCAACCTCTCGTTCGATAAGAGCCATGACGAAAACACCCCTTTTTACAGTCAGTTGGTAAGCGTAAGCCCTGCTGGCTTGGCAAATGTGCCTTCGATTGTTCGTTTCGGTCGCGGACGTGCGGAGGTCGCTGACATCGGCGTGCCGCAGCGACCATCGATCGACAAAACGCAGGGCGTGACCTCGACCATCAAGTACAAGATCGCACCCGAACTGGAACTTCGCTCGATCACCGCCTGGCGCACGGTCAGCGATGAACAGTGGGACAATTCTGGCGGCGCAGCCCGCCTTCCGCTCGCTCGGCCCAATCGCGCGTTCAGCCGTTATAGCCTTTCGAACCTTAACCAACGTCAGTTTAGCCAAGAGCTTCAGGCGGTCGGTTCAATTGCTTCAGTCGATTACGTGTTTGGCCTCTACTACTTCAACGAGGCCGCTAATGACGCAGCCCGAACGCCCAACACCAACCGGTGGAACGCGACTCTCACTGGATCTACGATCATCGATCCGAGCACATATCTGCTTGCCCCGATCGCCCGCGCCTCGCGCGCCTTTGCCAAAAGCTATGCCGCCTATGGTCAGGCAACCTATAGCCCGATCGAGCCGCTGCATATTACGCTCGGCGGCCGCTATACGCGCGATGTGAAGAACGGAACGCTCTTTACGGTCAACGGCGCTCCCACAAACTTCACCTTTAATCAGACCAACAACCGCTTTGATCCGCTCGCGGTTGTGGCATTCGAAGTGAACCGCGACATCAACGTCTACGCCAAATACGCGACCGGCTACCGTGCAGGCGGCGCTAGCTCGCGCTCGCTGAACTATCGCGCATTTGGTCCTGAATCGGTCAAATCCTATGAAGTGGGGATCAAGTCCGAGTTCCTTGATCGCAAGGTTCGCTTTAACCTTGCTGGCTACATAATGGACCGCAAGGACAGCCAGGTGGATTTCAACTTCTTCATTCCCCAGCCTAATGGCCAGATCCGTAACACACTGGAAACTGTGAACGCGCAAGGGATCACCAAGATCCGCGGGATCGAGGCCGATCTGACGATCAAGCCCACCAGTCGCCTGTCGCTCGGTGCGTCTTATGCCTACACTTATACCAATGTTCCGCTCGCCAGAAACACGGTGCAGGAAGCGCTTAACGGCGACGGCGTTCCGGTACTTCAACAGGTGTTCATTGTCTTTACGCCAAAAAATGCGCTTTCGGGCACGGTTGATTACAACCTTCCAATCGGCGAGGCTGGCACCGAACTGCGCCTTCACTTCGACGCCAACTATGCTGATCCGATGCACACCTTCGATAATGAGGATGTACTGAGCGACAAGAGCTTCATCGCCAATGCACGCATAGCGCTGGCCGATATTGCAATGAGCGGTGGCGGCCAGAAGCTGACGCTCGCGGTCTGGGCGCGTAACGTGTTCAACGAAGAGCACATTTATCGCCGCAGCAATGCAAACTTCGCGGTGCTGGGTGACTATGGCAACTATAATCCGCCGCGCACTTTGGGC
>JBBRXQ010000095.1:0-7853 GCA_038238515.1 Sphingomonadales bacterium
CAAAATCGGCATTTCTGAAACCGACCTTTTCCGTTCCTGCGATGCTGCGTTTAAACAAGGTGCGCGCTTTGCAGGCTGGGTGGATGGCACGGCTGGCGATAGCTACTATCATCCGCTCAATGCTCCGCAGGCGGCGACACAGATCAATCTTTCGGCGCACTGGCTGCGCAAACGCGGCGCGGCGACCCCCGATTTTGCGCATGCGGTAGATTTTCAATCAGCGCTTTGCGACGCGGGCCTTGCGCCCAAATCGATCAGCACCGCTGAATATACCGGCCTGGCCAACTACGCGTATCATCTCGACGCGGTAAAGTTCGCAGCCCTGCTCAAAAAGCATTGTGTGGACCAGTTGGGGGTGCGGCACATCACCGATGATGTGACGTCGGTCAATGTCGATGAAGCTGGCTTTGTCGTGGGCGTTGAGGCGCGCGAGACTGGCTTGATCCCCGGCGACTTCTTCATCGATTGTACCGGCTTTGCGGCGCTTCTGATCGGTAAAACTTATGGCGTACCGTTTGTCGACTGCGGCGATGTGCTGCTGGCCGATCACGCGGTCGCGTTGCAGGTTCCCTATGAGCACGAAGATGATCCGGTCGCCAGCCAAACAAATTCAACCGCGCAAGAGGCTGGCTGGATTTGGGATATCGGGCTGCCAACCCGGCGCGGCACCGGATATGTCTATTCCAGCCGCCACACCAGCCACGATGCAGCGGAGGCAACGCTGCGAAAGTATCTGGGCCCGATTGCCAAAGACCTCAATACACGGCGAATCCCCATTCGCTCAGGACACCGTGAGCGCTTCTGGGTAAAAAATTGCGTTGCGGTCGGCCTAGCCAATGGCTTCCTTGAGCCGCTGGAAGCTTCGGCGCTGATGCTGATCGAAACGGCGGTCGATTTTATCGTCGATCGACTTCCGCGTAACCGCGCGGTGATGGCTCCGTTGGCAAACCAATTTAATGCCGCATTTGATCACCATTGGGCGCGGATCATCGATTTCCTAAAGCTGCACTATGTGCTGACCAAGCGCGATGACACCGCATTCTGGCGCGACAATCGCGATCCGGCATCGGTGCCCGAGCGGCTGCGCGATCAGCTTCAATTGTGGCGTCACCACCCGCCGGGGCCGCAAGATTTTGCGCATCAGCCCGAAGTCTTCTCATGGCCAAGCTATCAATATGTGCTCCACGGCATGGGCTTTGAATCGGAACTCGCCGGGGGCAGCCAAGTTGCAGCAGAAGCGGTGCTGGCGCAGCGCTGCTTCATCGCAACCCAGCGCCAGCAAGAACGCGCGCTGGCCGAATTGCCCAGCCACCGCGCGTTGCTCGATGCGGTGCGCATCCACGGGTTTCAGGCGATATGACGTTTGCACCGGAGCAGGGCGTTTGACAGCCAGCATTGCCGCGATCAGCCAGCCGCGACATGGCCACACAATGATAGACGCTGGCACTGATATTGCCGTCGCGGCGAGGCTTGGGCACGTGCCCATTGGCCTGGGAGAGGTCCCGCTTGCGAGCTGCGACTATCCCATAGTCTTGATCAAAGATGGGGCGACAGGCGGCTTTCGCCTCGTGGCGCTGCTAGGCTTTGACGCGGGGTGCAACCTGTTCGTGATGGGCGAAAATTGGCTCGCGACATACTTGCCGCACAATGTCCTGCGCCTGCCGTTTTGCCTCGGCACACCAGATAGCGAGACTGTCGTCGTCTGTATCGACGAGACAAGCGCTTTACTGAACGAACAGCGCGGCACCGCGCTGTTCGATGCCGATGGCGGCGAGACGGCGTTCCTCACCGGGCGGCGCGCACTGCTCGATCGGATGCGAAGAGATGCTGAGGCCGCCACCGGGTTTGTCAGCGCGATCGTTGCGGCCCGCATCGTCCGCCCAATGACGCTAACCCTGCATTTCGAAGATCAGCGCCAACAAGATATCGAAGGCGCTTATACGATTGATCCGCTCGCGCTTACCGATTTGCCTGACGACATTTTGCTAGACCTGCATCGCAGCGGCTATGTCGCGCCGATTTACGCGCTTATTCACAGTCTAGGGCAGGTCAACCGGTTGGAACAGCTGCACAATGCACGCGCCGAAAGCCGGATCATGGCAAGCACCACCCAGCTCCATCTCTGACTGAGATTGCCGCCTTAGTCTTTAGCAAGCACATTGGCATTGCTCTTACTGCGCCTCGGGTATAGAAAATCATACGATAAATAAGATAATTGGCCGTAAGGCGAAACGTGATGAGGGGGATTGAATGCGAGGCCCAGTAGCCGTTTGGACGGAAATCTCGCTGTCTTGGAGTTGCTTGTCTTGACCGGCGGCGCAGTATCTATCGGTAGCAGCACGCAGCTATTGATGTTCGTGTTGGTCATTGCCGTTGTCGGCGGCCTCACTTGGTGGCGAACGCGCAGCGGGCGCACCGCGAGCAAGGACGAGGATCGCGAATTCTTCCTCGCTGGCGGCAGCCTGACCTGGGTCTATGTCGCCGGGTCGATCACGATCACAAACCTAGGCACCGAACAACTGGTTGGCACTAACGGCAATCAGATGTTGCTGCTGGCTTGGTGGGAGCTTGCAGCGGTATTCGGCCTGCTGATCCTCGCGTTCGTGTTTGTGCCAATTTACTACCGGTATCAATGCGTCACGACCACTGAATTGCTTGAACGTCGCTACAACGACGACCGCATTCGGACGATGATATCGACGTTGTTTATGTTTGGCTATCTGCTCATCTCGATGCCTTCGGCGCTCTATACTGGCGCGTTGTTCCTGCGCAGCGTGTTTGGGATCGACGTTTCATTTGTCACCCTCGGCTTTGGTATCGCCGTACTGGGGGCATGTTATGGTGTGCTAGGCGGGCTGCGCGCGGTCGCAATTTCTGAGACATTCAGCGGCGCCAGCCTCTTAGTGATCTGCCTGATCATCGTGTATCTTGCGTTGCAGGCCATCGGCTTCGACCTCTCTGGCATCCCTCCCGAACGGCTGACGCTTATCGGCGACAGCAAATCGCCGATCCCATGGCCGACATTGTTTACCGGCATGTTGTTCATCCAGATCTTCTATTGGTCCACCAATCAGGCGATCACCCAGCGGGCAATGGCCTCGCCCAGCGTGCGCGAGGCACAAAAGGGCGTGCTTGCCGCTGCTGCGATCCGGCTGATGATTGTGCCGGCGATTGTTGTGCTTCCGGGCATCGTGGCCTACAAACTTTATGGCAATATCCACGATGCGGCGTTTGGCCGGCTTGTGGGCAATGTCTTGCCGCCGTGGCTCGCGGGCACCTTTGCGGCCATTCTCGTCACCAGCGTGGCAACGCATTTCGTCGCCATTCTAAATTCGGCGGCTGCGCTTTATATCTGCGATATTCACCAGAAATATCTGAACCCCAAGGTTCACGTAAAGCGGCTGAATATCATCGTATCGGCAGTTTTCATCGCCATCGCGATCGCGCTGATCCCAATTTATGCCAATGCGATAAGCATTATCAATCTGCTGCAACAGCTAAACGGGCTGCTATCGATGCCGATCTTGTCGGCCTTCATCGTCGGGCTGCTGTTCCGCGATGTTGATGCACGGGCGGCGATCGCTGCGGTGATATTTGGCATCTTGCTCTATGCCTATTTCACCTTTGTCTACGCGCCGTTTGGCTTGCACTATATCCACCTGATGTTCGTCACGCTTTGGACGTCCATCGGCTTCTCGCTCGCGGTAAACCGGCTTGTGTTTGGGAAGCGCGCAAAGCTGATCCGCTTTTGGCAGCGTGGGCAAGGGGAGCCGGCAGGCGCAATCTGACGCCGCAGGAGCAAGCGGCGCTGCGCTCAGCCGGTTACGTCGCCGCCCGCTGCGCCAATCAGGCTCAGCACATCGCCGATTAATCCGCGCATGGCGTTGCGCGCGCCTTCGCTATCGTGTTTGACGATGGCATCATACACCGCGCGGTGATCCTCGATGCTCGCGCTGCGGCCCTTGATCCGGTTGGTAAACCGGATGGAGGTGGCCAGCGCGCTCGCCACCATGCCCCGGAATTGTTTGTAAAAAGGATTGCGCGAAGCCTCCAGCACAGCAACGTGAAACGCAATGTCAGCGGCCAGCGTATCGTCTGCTCCAGCTTCGGCCGCCACCATCCGGGCAAGGCCCGCACCGATCGCGGCTTGCTCATCGAGCGTAGCTTCCAAAGCTGCGAGGGCCGCCGCCTCAGGCTCGATCGCAACACGAAGCTGATTGAAATGGCGCAGCAGTTCGACTGAAAATTTGCGCTCTAGCAACCAATGCAGCACATCGCTGTCAAACAAGTTCCACGAGGTTTGCGGCTGGACAATCGTTCCTTGGCGCGGTCTGGCGCTCAGCAATCCTTTGGCGGTTAACATTTTCACGGCTTCGCGCGTCACCGCCCGGCTGACGCCATGTTTTCGGGCCAATTCGGCTTCTGTCGGAAAAGCTACGTTATCATAATCACCAATGACAATGGCGCGCCCGATCACGTCGAGCATGCCATAAGTCAGGTTGCGGCCAAGGCTGGTCCGCATTTCGGATGGGAGGGTTGCAATGGTGATGGCGCTGACCTTCTTATTCATCGAACACCGGAAAGGGTACGCGCACCACGCGCATAATTCAATTCCTCCAAATGTAAAAGTAAGATAGATATGACAAATCAACGCGCGCACGATCCGGAGACGCCGATGGACGCTGCCTATCTTGCTGTCGACTGGGGTTCGACCAACCGCCGCGTCTTCGCGATTGCGGCAGACGGCACGTTGATTGGCACCGCGAAAGATGATCGCGGCATTCTGTCGATGGCGGAAGGAGATTTTGCCGCCGAAGCCGCCGCAATGCGCGCGCACTGGGGCAATGTTCCGATGATTTGCGCTGGCATGGTCGGTTCCAATCGCGGCTGGGTGGATGCCGGTTATGTCGCCCTGCCCGCCGATCTCAGCGCGATTGCCGCCGCCATCTGCTGGGTCGAGCCAGAACGAACCGCGATTCTGCCGGGCCTGTCCCGCGATGCCGATGGCCGACCGGATGTTATGCGCGGCGAAGAAATCCAATTGCTCGGTGCGGCGGTCGCCGGGCTGGTCGCCGCCGATGCCTGGCTGTGCCAACCGGGAACGCACGCCAAATGGGCCAGACTTCAGCAACACCGAATCACCGACTTCACTACCGCGATGACCGGCGAAGTGTTTGCCCAGCTTGGCCGAGGCGGGCTCCTTGCCGATGGGCTTGATGGCAAGGTTCAGGATGGCGCGGCCTTTCGTGCAGGCGTTCAGGCCGCGCGCGGCGGCGATTTGCTCGCCCGGCTGTTTGGCGCGCGCGCTGCCTTGGTGCTCGGGCAGCGTCACCGGATTGATCAAGCCTCCTACGTCAGCGGATTATTGATCGGAAGCGATTGCGCGGCCCGTTTAGACAGCGACTTCAGCGGAGCGCGCAGCGCCGGCATCGATGTGCTGGCCGACCAAGGCTTAGGCAGCCTCTATCTTGCCGCACTGGACGAGCTTGGCTGCGAAGGCAGGCTCATCGACAGCCACGCCGCATTCCTCGCCGGGATCGCCGCTATTTGGAGCCTTCTACAATGACCACAGTTTCAATAAACAGCGCCGAAGCCTTTGCGAGCGCCTTTGCCGAAATGCCGCTGGTCGCGATCCTGCGCGGCCTAACGCCCGAAGCCGCCGACGATGTGGGCGATGTGCTGGTTGCTGCCGGTTTCACGCTGATCGAAGTGCCGCTGAATTCGCCGCAGCCGCTGGAGAGCATCACGCGGCTGGCGCGCCGCTTCGCCGGGCGCGCGCTGATCGGCGCAGGCACTGTGCTCGATACCGCATCGGTCGAAGCCGTCGCGGCGGCTGGCGGCACCTTAATTGTCTCGCCCAACACCAACACAGATGTGATCGCCGCCGCCGCCGCGCGCGGAATGATCGCCGTCCCCGGCTTTCAAACGCCAAGCGAAGCCTTCGCCGCTCTCGCCGCGGGAGCCAGCGCGCTCAAACTTTTTCCAGCCGAAGCATCGACGCCTGCTGTGCTCAAAGCCATCCGCACCGTGCTGCCCCCAGCGACGGCGATCTTGCCCGTTGGCGGGATCAGCCCGGCCGCGATGGCACCTTGGCATGCCGCCGGAGCTGCCGGTTTCGGCATCGGCTCTGCGCTGTTTAGCCCGGGCGTTACGCTCGATACACTCGCCGAGCGTGCAGCGGCATTTCAGGCGGCATTCGCAGCGCTCCCACGCTGAGCATCCTTCGGCTGGCTCACACGCGCATTAGATGCAGGATCAGCGTAGTGCCGGGGTGCAGGCGTGGCGGCTGAAAACCAGCCTGCATCAGCGCCGCGCCGCGAAAAACGCCGCCATCCTTAAGCGGCCAGGTTGCGCCCAACCGTGGAGGCCAAACCACCCGCAAGGCATAGCCACCATCGGGATCTAGCCCGGCAAAGCGCAGCGGCTCGGCAAAGTAACCGCGCTGCTCGTTCACCATCGAATACGATAGCAGCGCCTCGCCCCGATCCGCCGCGATAATGGCAAAGGCGTTCACACCGTCAGCCGCATCGATCCGGTGAAGTTCACCGCTATGGATCAGCGCGCGGTGCGCCTTATGCAGCGCAACGCCGGCGGCCAGATCGACGGTTTCCTGTGCATCAAGCTCGCGCAGATCGGCCTCAATGCCCATATGGCCAAACAGCGCCGTGGCCACGCGCAGCGGCATCGATAGCCGGCGTCCGGTAATATGGCAGCGCGTTGGCCCAACATGCGCGCCCATCAATTCGGCCGGGAAGAAATGCGAAAACCCGCGCTGTATTGCCAACCGATCCAGCGCATCATTCGAATCGCTCGTCCAAATCCGGTCGGTACGCGTCAGCACGCCATAATCTGCACGCCCGCCGCCCGACGAGCAGCTCTCGATCTCAACCTGCGGGAACTCGGCGCGCAATCGGTCGAGCACATCATAAAGCCCGAGCACATGTGCGGTGGCCCCGGCGCGCCCATCCGCGCCGCCCGGCTGGCTCAGATCGCGGTTCATGTCCCATTTCAGGTAAGCAATCGGATACTCGCGCAGCAACGCGGCCACATCGGCAAACATCCGCTCGCGCACTTCCGGGCGCCCAAAATCCAGCACGAGCTGGTTGCGAAACGCGATCTGCGGCGCGGGCGGCGTGGCCAGCACCCATTCGGGGTGCGCGCGAAACAGATCGCTATCGGGATTGACCATCTCGGGCTCAACCCATAGGCCAAACTCCATCCCCAGCGCGCGCACTTTATGGATCAGCGGGCCAAGTCCATCGGGATAAATGCTGCGATCGACCGTCCAATCGCCCAACCCGGCGTGATCGCCCCGGCGGCCTTGAAACCAGCCATCATCAAGCACGAACCGTTCAACCCCAACCTGCGCCGCGCGCTCGGCAAGCGCCATCAAAATGGCCGGATCATGATTGAAATAGACCGCCTCCCAGCTGTTATAATGCACCGGCCGGGGCTTGACGCGCAGCCGCTCATGCTCGGGCCGCGCGCGCAGGAAGGAATGAAATTGCCGCGATACCCCGCCCAACCCGGCATCAGAGACGGTCGCATACAATTCCGGCGTACTCAGGCTTTTGCCCGGCGCAAGCTGCATTTCGCCCGGCAAATATAGCGCCTCCATCGCAACAAAGCGCCTTCCATCCGCCAGCGTTTCAACCGACATCCGGTGGTTGCCGCTCCAGCCAAGGTGGACGCCGTGCGCAAGCCCGCGCGTCTCATTGCAATCGTGCTCGGCGGCGAGCAGCCCCGGAAACGCGTCATGGCTGGTGCGCCCGCGCCGGTTCTCGCGCACCCAGCTTCCCATGGCGAGGTCTTGCCGAAACATCTGAAACTCGCCCGACCAGCGGCCCTCAAAG
>JBBRXQ010000096.1:0-7781 GCA_038238515.1 Sphingomonadales bacterium
GTGTCCGTTGGGGTCAATGCTGGGTGCAATTTTACACGCGTCGTTCTTATAGCTCAAGCCCCTTGGTTTTTTCCGGCGCCGCGATTTGCGAAATCTTGGCGGACGCCTTGGCGACGTCATTTGGCCCTTTTTGCTGGATCGGTGCTGATGGCGCTGGAGGCGCTGCCGCTGGCGAGATCGCCGCGGAAGTTGGCGTGGGCGACGAGAGACTGCGCGCCACATCGGCGAACGCTTCCCGGGGGATAGGCCCGAGATCGACAGGTGCATGTAGTGAAGCCCCGCCCACCCGGTCTTGCGCGAACTTTCCGATCACCTCGAGGGCGGATAGCTTGTCGCCGGGCGTACGGCCGAGCTGGCGAGTGAGCTTGTCTTTATCATCGGTGATGACGCTGACTTCATCGCGCGCGCGGGTGACGCCGACGTTGAACAGGCGCTGGTTGGCCAGAAAGCGTTCTTCCGAGCCCATCACGATCATCGCTTTGTCGGTGGTGACGCCTTGGGCCATGTGCATGTTGATGGCGTAGGCAAGATCAAGCCGGCGCAGCATCGGGTCGCCGGCCGCTAGACGCACCATGCTTTTGTCTGCTTTTTCGATCGTGATGCCTTTGTCGTCGATGGCGAGCACGCGGCCGAGCGCGCTGTTGAGGAGCCCGCGATCCTTGTCGTTGGCGGTCCAGCGGATCTTGTCGCCTTCGTGGATCTGGATCTCCTTGGTGCCGATCATTATGATGCGGTCCTCGCGCCGCGATGGGCTGAGCCGCTTGGGGTCGATGATGGTCTTCTTGCCATCGCGCTCGAGCTGCACGCGGCCTCCTTTGATGAACCGCGCAATCTTGTATTCCCCGCGCTTCAGAGCGAGCGACTTCTCGTCCCCCCAAAGCGAAAGGCTGAGGCCCGGTAGATAATTGCGAGTATGGCGCAGATCCTCGCGGGTGCGATCGACATGCTCGATGACGGTGAGCGTCGTTCCCGGCCCCTTCAGACTGCCCTCGGCCTTCAGCCCTGCCTGGATCGCCAGATTGAGGTTGCTGCGCGTCTCGCGGCCGCTGGTGAGGACCAGCGTTGCGTCGCGCTCGCCGGCCGGCAGCGCGAGCCAGCGTGCGGATGCGGCGCCAATCCGGTCGGGGGTCGATACGACCGCAGGTCCGAGCACGGCGAGCGCCTCCCCCGCTCGGCCGCGGTTGGTCAGTGCAGCTACCGTGCGCATCTGATCGTTCCGCTGGCGCAAGTTATCGTCCATGCGCGTGGTCGCCGCGCCCGTCTGCGCAATTGCAAAAGACTTTCCCGCATCGATGCTGAGCAGCTGCTGGCGATCTCCGACCAGAACCAGCTTGTTCAGTTCGAGCCTGTTGGCGATAGTGGTAAGCGATGCCATCTGGCGGTTAGAGACCATTGAAGCTTCATCAACGATCACGACACTGCCGCGCATATCCTTGCGCGCCGTATTGAGGCCCGCCTTGTCCTTTTCCGCGATCATCCGCTCGTATGGCAGCAGAAACGATGCCAGCGTTTGCGCCTTGATCCCTGCCCCTTCAGCGAGGTCACCGACCATCTTGTTCTGAAAGGCAAGACCCAGGACTGACTTGCCGTTTTCTTCCAGAACGCGAGCGGCGACGCCGAGCATCGTTGATTTGCCCGCGCCGGCGATGCCCTGCACCGCGACGATCCGGTCGGGCGAAGAAATGATACTGGTCGCAGCAGCCAGTTGCCCTGGATTGAGATCGTGTGTTCCTGACTTGTCGCGCAGCGCCCCTGCGGCAAGGTCGGGCGCAACAATCCGCTCGGCCGCGTCTTTGCCCGCAGCGATATTGGCGAGGATCGCTTGCTCGGTCTCGATGGCTTCGCGCGTTGCGAGCATGGTCACCTCTTTGTCGGCGCGTTCAGTAACACCGGGGACGAGCTGCCCTCGCCGGATTAGTTGGCCAACCCGCGCGGCGATGCTTTCGGGCGTCACCCCCGAAAGTCCCTGGTCGAGCGCGATCTTTGTCAGCTGATGAACGCCAAACGCCGCTTCGCGCTGGTCGAGCTGGCGGATTGCGCTCGCAATCGCGATCTGTGTGCGCGTGCCCGGATTGAGTCCAAGTTTGGCTGACCGGGTATCGAGCAGCGGATCGCGCTCGCCGCGCAGCAGCTGCGTGGTTCGCTCGAACGTGGTTTTGAGATCGCCGATGATCTTGGTGCCGTGCTCGATCATCGAACCTGGTGCCTGCAATGTCCTTGCCGCCGCTGCAATGGTGATGCGCGGGTCATAGCCCAGTGCCGCAATGCGCGCTTTCCAACCCGCCATAAGCGCACCGTGGTCCGGCGTGTTGATCTTGGGATCGCGGGTGGTGGTAGTGATCTTGTCCATGCCGCGCGCCGTCGCTGTCCCCAATTGCGCAGCTTTGGCAAGGATGGTTTCTCGCCGCTGGCTGAAAGCATCGCGCACATCTTTTGGGACGCCGACAATTTCGAACGACCCGTGCTTGCCGGTGAGTTCGACCTTGTAGCCCAGCTTCTCGATGTTGGCGCGCAGCGCCGCGTTGTAGACGGAGCCCAGCACGGTGTTGCCCCGCCACAATTGCCCGTTGTGCAGCGAGCGCCATTCACCGCTTGGCATACGCGTCATGTTGGCGATGACTACGTGGACATGGGCTTGGGGATCCAGAGCGCGGCTCGTGTCGTGCGCGAACAGGGCATAGACCAGATTGCCGGTGCGAACCGGGACCGCGCTGCCCTGTTCCTTGACGCGGCCTTCGGCAAAATGCTTTTCGGCAAAGCGCATCGCGGATTGGACCGCCTTCATGTTCGCCTCGATCAGCCGCTTGTCGCCGCCGACAAGCCCCAGCACCGAGACCGACTTTGGCGCGGAAAATGTAAGGTCCATCCCCAGCGCGCGCTTGCCCGGTTCGCCCACTTGCGTGCCGTCAGGCAGCTTGCCGTTGAGGATGTTCTCAAAGGTCGCCGCATCGACGCGGCCAGAGGGATTGGTGAGCGGCAGATTGCCGGGTTTTAAGCCAGGCGGCGTATCGCCAGATGCACCATCAGAGGGGGCTGTTGAGTCGACGGCCAGCGCGGGCAGGCTCGCAAGATCGAAGTCAGCGTCAAGGTCCAGTGCGATGGCTGGCTGCTCGGGGGCTGGCAGATCGGGCGATGGCCGGCCGGGATCGCGGGGTGGCGCAGGATGCCCCTCCCCGCCTTCATGAGCTTCATCGGCGAGCGAAGGTTTTCCGCTCTCCAGTGCTGCCTCAGCGCGCTCCTGGCTCTCGCTTAGTGCGCCATCCTCAGGTTCAGCTGCATCGCCGGGTGCAGGCGCATCATCGCCAGCGTCTGCCACAACCTCCGGCTGGTCGCCCTCGCCAACCGCAAACTCGCCGTCTTCGCCCGGCGTCAGACCAAGCATCTCCGCGCCTGCGCCATACCACATCGAGGCTTCCGATGATTCCTCATTGGAATAGTAGTTGTCCTTGGCAAAATAATTTGCCGAACCGCCAGCGCTACCCACCGATGCCACAGAGAGCATCTTAGCGATCCCGCCGGATGAGCGAGATCAGTAATACTTTGGCGCCCCGCCGCGGACTGACCGCTGGAATCAAGGGTGCTGTAGAACCGCCGAAGCCGTGTGTGGGGTTGCTCATCGCCATCAATCGAGCCCCATGCCGTCATCGGGATCATGGTGGTGGCCCTTGTCCTCGACACCAAAATCGGTGTTCAACTCGTTGCTGATGATCGTCTGGCGGTGGTCGTCAGCACGCTGGTTGGCTTTGCCAGGATCGACGACACCCGTTGTCGTTCTGGCAGTATCGGAACCGGGGCCTGCGTCTCCTGCCTCAGCCTTGGAGGTGGTGATGGCGCCGGTGATTGCGCCGATCGTCTCGGCAGGTGCGCCGCTTTCCTCGGATGCAGGGCTAGCCTGCAGTTCACTAAGAACCCCGAAGGCGCCGAAAATCACATTGGCCGCTTGCTCGGCTTTGCTCAGCTCCTGACCAGACCGGCCTGCTACCTGGCCTGCTGACCGGTCTGCGCCAACTCTGCCAGCTTTGCCCGATGGATTGGTTCGCTCGAGACGGTCCGTTGTCTTCGGCTCGCCATCCAGTTTCTTGTCTACCAGCTTGGCCCGGCCCTCGCCTTCACCCTCGCCTGCATCGTCACCCTCATCATCCGCGCCTTCAGATTTAAGCTCGGAGATATGACGGATGGGATCGGAGCGAGGTTCATAGCCGCGAGCGACTGCCGGGTAATCGCGCCACTGCAAGACAATGCGCGCCGCGGGAAACCCGTCAGGAAATTTGATGAAGCCGTGGAGCGATGGAAGGTTGGTGATGTCATCGGGAATGACGAGCGGCGTGATCTCCTTTTTGGGCGTCAGCGTCGAGGCATCGCGCAGGCTGTTGGAACCGTAGGCGTAGGCTTCGTCCATTTGCCGGACCTCGCGGTGACCGATGAACTCGGTGCACTGCTCGGCGGTCTTGCGGTCGGCTGTGGCAAGGATCAGCTTGGTGCGCGCAAGGCTAGCGATATTCTCCGCGCCCTCGCGACCGTAGACCGCCTGGAGCCGCGCAAACGAGTGCAACCCCAGCACCATCGCACCGCCGAACCCGCGCGCTGTCTGCAATCCATTCTCGATGGCGGGAAGCCGGTGCAAGGCGCCAAGCTCATCGAACATGAACCAAGTTCGCAGCTGGGTTGTGCGCGGCAGCGTCATCAGCGTGTTGACGGCAATGTCGAGCCACAAGGTGAGCAGCATCTTGTAGAGCGGCAAATCGACATGGCGGGCGGTGACAAAGAGGATACTGCCCGGCTTGTCGGACCTGCGGATCCAGTCGCGGATCGAGAACCGAGGCCCGTTCTCGGGCAGGTTGATTAGCGCATCGGCATTGGCATTGAACACGGCGCGAACCGACTCGGCAAGCCGGGCCGCGTCGGTGGCTGTGTAGGGTTCGGCGCTGGTCCCCTTGAGCAGCGCGCTCACGCGCTTCAGCGGAGCATTCACAAGGTTCTTGGCCAGTGCCAGATTTGCGGTCTCTCCCATGCTCTGCAGTTTGAGACACATCTGGATAAACAGGCCGCGTGCCGCGACCACCCAGAACGGATCAGCGCTGCCGCCGTCATTGGGCACGATTGCCTGGGAGGCGGCGGTAAATTCTGCCTGCGTGGTGCAATCGTCGAACAGCGACCAAGACGGGCAGCGCGCATCGCCAGGGTTCAAAATGATGTCTGTTTCAGGGTTGTAGAAGGCTTCGACAAATGCGCCGGTAAGATCGAAGATTACTGCGCTATCTTGCCGCGCGCGCATCTCTGCGACGAGCTGGCGAAGCTGGGTAGTTTTGCCCGAGCCGGTCGTGCCGATAATGATCGTATGGCTTGGCTCGAGATTGTAGGGATAGGGGATATCGGCAAGCGAATAAGGATGGTGCAAACCGGCCGCCCGGCGCTCGGCAAAGGGAAGCGCATTGACCTCGTCCGGCGACAGATCAGGAAACAGCTTAGCCGCCGCCTTGACGAACTCATTCCTGTTGTGAGCCAAAACACCTTCGACCAGCGCGGACCGGTCCACCAGTGTGGCGCCGCGCTCGTGGCGTTCTTCGAGCATCGCCGATCCGCGTTGCCGCGCTGCGCTGACAAACCAGCTGATCACAGGCAGCGCGATCAGCGCCGATGAGGTGAGCGACCCTATCGTGGTTTTGATGAACTTGGCCGTGGCGACCTGCACATCGGGCACAAACGGAATGTAACCGATTGCGGTGCGGCGAACCGAGCCGTCATGCAGAACAATGTCCATCGGCTTGAAGCGGTCGAAGTCCATCCACGTCCAGACCAGTGACCAGATATGCCAGCTGCACAGCTGGACTTCGTGCTCGCCCATGATGGCCGAGAGCATGAACCAGTAGATACCGCAGAACAGCGCCAGCCAGATATAGAACGGGAAGCGGATGCCCGATTTGAACATGGAATACCACGAGCCGTAGAGCTGGGTTCCGCGCGTAAAATTGTCGGTGTTGCGAAGCACCTGGCCACGCGAAGAAGCGTGCCTGACGGTGATCGGCGAACGGTCAAACCTGTGGTCAGCGCGCGCCATGGTATTGCTCCAGGCGCTGGGTAACGAGCGCGATGATCGCATCGCGCTTTTCCGGCATCTGTTGTTTGATCAGCAAGTCCGCGACGGCTTGCATATATTCGGTGGTTTGAGCGATGCGGTATGCGTTGCCAAACCTTGGATCATGCCCTCGCAAAAAGCCGTCAATGGCAAGGCGAATTGTTTCCGCGCGGTTCAAGCCTCGCGCTTTGCCGACCGCATCAATTTGGCGAACCTGCTCAGCGTCGAGGCGGCAGGTGAATGGTTCCAGCATTTTCATCAACTCCGTAAATCGGAGCTGGTGAGGTCTCAAGAAGGCGTTGTTGGGTTAAGCAAAGCGTGTGTGCCTGTCAACGATGACTTGCCGCGCTTGAAGCTACTGCGGTATCGCCCGTAATCGGCATGTCAGGTTCTATGGATTACGCAGAGTATTGATTTACCTAGTGAATTATCTGGGCGGTATCGATCCGATTACGGCAGCTGTATAACCGGTATCGATCCGAATACGGTTTTACTTACCGCCTAAGCGCCTGTTTTACTGAACTTTATACGCGCCTCAAGGTGCATAGGGTGTGCCGTCAAGTTCCTAATTTCAGCAGTGTATCCCGGTGATTGTCTTGGTCGAACACTGGGGCATAAAAACCGTTTATCTACGGATGCTTACGCCAATCGCGGCACCTGAGCGAGGTTGAAAAAAGTCTCGAACGAAGGCTCGCCAAATCGCCAAATGTTCTGCATCTGATCCGAATTGGGGACCAAATAGCCATCACGAGTGTATCGACTCGCGTGGGTGGATTTCTGTTCGGGAGTTCCGTTGCGAGCATGACAAAACGGGAGGCCGAAGCCCCCCGTTTCGGTCAGTCTTCATCGCTCCGGCTGGAACGGATTGTGGAAACGATCTGGTCCCTGAAGTCGGGCAGATCAGTCGCGTAGTCGGCTTCGTCCGCGACCCAGTAGTGGCCGTGCGATGACCTGACGACATGCTGGTCGAAGTAGCTGAACTGCGCCCTGATCTGAGCATCGGCACAGGCTCGGAGATACGCATCTGCGTCGTGCTCGAAGTACGCATCGGCGAGGCTTTCGAGGATGTTTGAGTGATAGGCCATGGTTGTTCTCCCTTCTTGATTAAGACGGGGAAGTCTGGCGACAGCGCGGGCGAGCGGGGGTCAGGGATCGCGCTCTTGCGCGACCGCGAAGCGGCGATGGGGGTAACGATTTTTCTGGCCGCCGTGCCCAAGGTGACGGCCTGGGTGCGGATGCTCGCGGCCATAAAAATGGTGGGGCCCCGTCGTCCTTGAGGCCCGGGAGAACGGGCTGTCAGGCTTGGATATCTTGAGCGAGCACCTTCTTCTTCTTTCCTTTCCGGCTCTCCGTCCGGACGTGTGAACACACGAAAATCCCCGGCAACCTTGCGGCTGCCGGGGCTGGAGGAAGTGACGCTCAATCGACCTCGGGCGCGCTTCCGCGATCGCTCTCGAGCTTCGCGCGGGTGAGGAACTGCACGTCTTCAGCGATGATCTCGGTCGCGTAGCGGGTCACGCCATCCTTCTCGAACTGGGAATAATGGATGCGCCCCTGGATCGACACCAGCATGCCCTTCCTCGCATATTGAGCAACGGTTTTGCCGAGCCCGTTGAAGCAGGTGATGCGGTGCCATTCGGTGTCTTTGACCGTGAAGCCATTGGCGTCTGTCAACGCCGGTCCGATTCCAGGCCAGCGGGGCGGA
>JBBRXQ010000097.1:0-7775 GCA_038238515.1 Sphingomonadales bacterium
GATGCCGAAGCGGTGCTGCTCGCC
Organism: Sphingomonadales bacterium; assembly: GCA_038238515.1. Classification (GTDB taxonomy): domain Bacteria; phylum Pseudomonadota; class Alphaproteobacteria; order Sphingomonadales; family Sphingomonadaceae; genus Novosphingobium. The sequence goes on from JBBRXQ010000097.1 coordinate 25, forward strand.
AGCTCGATGGACCAGTCGTTCGTGCGGCTGCGATCGGGCGATCCGGGCAAATTGCCGCCGCCGGTGCCGGGTTACCGCGACACGCTGCCCTCCGCCGCCGCCGCCATGCTCGAAAACCTGCGCCGGGTGAGCGCTATCGGCAGCCCGGCCACCGTGCGCGACAAGCTGCGAGCATTTCATGAGCGCACGCAGGCGGACGAATTGATCTTGTCGGGCGCTACGTATGATCCCGCGCTGCGTCGCCGCTCGCTTGAGCTGACCATGCATGCGGTTCATTCTCTGGTTGACCAAGAGGCGGCCTGAGCGCAGCCCGAAACCGGGTTGATGTAACGAGCGCGTAAAACCTGACGAACACAGCGCACAAGCCATCATAAAAATCAGTCACGCCCCCCGAAGCGCGGCGAAGCAGGAGCGACCATGCTGTCCACCCAGAATCCAGCCTCGCCGCTCGCAGACCTTTTGGGAAGGCGCTTTGCTTTGTCGATGCTGCCCGAAGAAACGGCCGATTTCGATGAGGCGCGCATTGCCGAGGCGGCGCGGTTTACGCTGGCGGCGGCAGCACAGCGCAATGGTTCTGCCCCAGCCATCGCCATCGAGAGCATAAGCAAACCCGGCACCCGCTATTTGCGCATCGCGGTGATCAACGATGACATGCCGTTTTTGGTCGATTCGATTGCAGGCGCGATCACCGCACTTGGCCTCGCCATCGACCGGCTGATCCATCCTGTGGTCGCGGTGCGGCGCGATCCGGCGGGCGCTTTGCTCGCACTGCCCGAAGGCGATGCGATTGGCGAACGCCGGGAATCGATCGTCTATCTCGAAACCGAGCGCGTCGATGCGCGCGAGCGCCGCAAACTGGAGAGCGCTCTGCACGCAACGCTGGCCGATGTTCACGCCGCCGTTGCCGATTGGCCGCGCATGCAGGCCGCGATGCAGGATGATGCGCGCACCCTGCCCGATCAGGAAGGCGCGGCGCTGCTGCGCTGGCTTGCCGATGGCATGCTGACACAGCTTGGCCACGTCATCCGCCGCCGCGATGGCACTATTGGGGAAGCGCTGGGGATGTGCCGCGCCACCGCTGTGCCGCTTCTCGCTGATGCCTCGTATGAACGCGCGTTTGCGTGGTTTGACCGGGCGGGCGATAGCAGCGCCGAAGCGCCGCGCGCGCCGTTGATCGTTAAGGCCAACCGCATCGCGCTGGTCCACCGCCGGGTGCCGCTCGATCTGTTTATCGTGCCCGTGCTCGAAGGCGGGCAGGTCACCGCGCTGTCAGTTCATGCTGGTGTGTGGACCAGCGTCGCGCTGGCCACCCCGCCTGATCGCATCCCGCGCATGCGCGCACAGCTCGATGGCCTGCTGCGCAAATTTGGCTTTGGCACCACCGGTCATGGCGGCAAGGCGCTGGTCCACGCGCTCACCGCGCTGCCGCACGATCTGCTGATCAGCTTCACCGATGCCGATCTGGAGCGCATCGCCACCACGATGATGAGCCTGCTTGATCGGCCGCGCGCGCGCCTCGCGCTGGTCGCGGTGCCCCTTGCGCGGCATTTGCTGGCTTTTGTCTGGCTGCCGCGCGATGTGCAATCGACCGAAGTGCGGATGCAGGTGCAATCCCTGCTTGAGAATGCCACGGGTGCCGAAGTGCTCGATTGGAGCCTCTTGGTCGATGGCGGCACGCTGGCGCAAATCCGCTTTGTGCTCGATATCCGCGAAGGCGATGGCGCGGTCAACGAGGCGGAACTCGATGCCGCGCTGCAAACCATGGTGCGCGGCTGGAGTGCAGCGGTTGAGGCTGAGCTGGCCAAAGGCGAAGACCCCAGCCGGGGCGCGGCGCTGGCCGCGCGCTATGCCGATGCTTTCCCGGTTGGCTACCGCGCCGCCTATGGCCCGGCCGAAGCCGCCGAAGACATCCGCGTACTTCGCGCCTTGACCAGCGCCGGCGCGCCGCGCCGCGCCGCGCGGCTCCACCGGCTGCGCGGCGAGGAGGGGCTGCGGCTCAAACTCTATCAGCGCGAGGGCGCCATCATCTTGTCCGATGCAGTGCCGGTGCTCGAGAACTTCGGCTTCCGCGTGCTCGAAGAAATACCCACCGCGCTCGACAAAGGGCGGCTTGGCTTCATCCATGATTTCCTCGTCGCGCCGCCCGCCGAGATCGAACCCGATGCGCTGGTCGAGCGCGCGGCGCAGATCGAGGACGCGCTCGCCGCCGTGCTCAATGGCGATGACGAAGACGATCAGTTTAACCGGCTGATCGTGGCCGCCGCACTCACCCGGCGCGGCACCAATTGGATGCGCGCATGGTATCGCTATTTGCGCCAGGCCGGGCTGAATTTCTCGATCGGGACCGCGGTCGACGCGCTCAAAAATGCGCCCCAAGTCACGCGCGGGCTGGTCGGCCTGTTTCTGGCGCGGCACGATCCCGCGTTTGAGGACGACCGCACGGCTGGCGAGGCAAAGTTCATCGAGCAGATCCGCGCGGGGCTCGCCGGGGTGGCCGCGATCAACGATGATCGCTTGCTGCGGGCGTTTCGCGCGGTGGTCGAGGCGATCTTGCGCACCAATGCCTTTGCCCCGGCGGCGGACGAGGCGCTGGCGTTCAAGATCGATTCGGCGCTCGTCCCGGGCTTGCCGCGCCCGGTGCCTTGGCGCGAAATCTTTGTTTACAGCCCGCGCGTCGAAGGCATCCATCTGCGCGCCGGGCCGGTGGCGCGCGGGGGTCTGCGCTGGTCTGATCGGCGCGACGATTTCCGCACCGAAGTCTTGGGCCTGATGAAAGCGCAGCGCGTGAAAAACGCGGTGATCGTGCCCACCGGAGCAAAAGGCGGGTTTTATCCCAAGCACTTGCCCGATCCATCGCGCGACCGCGAGGGCTGGCTGGCTGAGGGCAAGGCCAGCTATCAGGTGTTCATCCGCACGTTGCTCTCGCTCACCGACAACATCGTGAGCGGCAAAGTCGTGCATCCGCAAAGCGTGATGATCCATGACGGCGAGGACCCCTATTTCGTCGTCGCCGCCGACAAAGGCACCGCCACGTTCTCTGATATCGCCAATGCTCTAGCCGAAGAAGCCGGCTTCTGGCTCGATGATGCTTTCGCCAGCGGCGGCTCGAAGGGTTATGACCACAAGGCGATGGGCATCACCGCGAAAGGCGCGTGGCTCTCGGTGCAGCGCCACTTCCGCGAGATGGATGTGGATGTGCAGACCCAGCCGGTGCTGGTCGCGGGCTGCGGCGATATGTCGGGCGATGTGTTTGGCAATGGCATGCTCTTGTCCAAAACGCTCAAAGTCGTCGCTGCGTTCGATCACCGTCACGTGTTCTTTGATCCTGCGCCCGATCCTGCGGCAAGTTGGGCCGAGCGCGCGCGGCTGTTCGCGCTGCCCCGCTCTAGCTGGGATGATTATGACAAGGCGCTGATCTCAAAAGGCGGCGGGGTTTTCCCGCGCTCGCTCAAGGTGATTCCGCTGTCAGAAGAAGTACGCGCTTTGCTCGGGATTGAGGCTACCGAGCTTGATCCCGAAACGCTGATCTCGGCAATACTGCGCGCGCCGGTCGATCTGCTCTGGTTTGGCGGCATCGGGACCTATGTGAAGGCATCGGGCGAGAACAACATTCAGGTCGGCGATCCGGCCAATGATGGCCTGCGCATCGATGGCGGCGAAGTGCGCGCGCGTGTGATCGGCGAGGGCGCCAATCTGGGCATCACGCAGGCCGGACGCATCGAATTTGCGCTGATCGGCGCGGGCGGACGCGGCGGTATCGCTCAAGGGGGCCGGATCAACACAGATTTCATCGACAATTCGGCCGGGGTCGATTGCTCGGATCACGAGGTCAATATCAAAATAGCGCTGGCTTCGGCCAAGCGCGATGAACGGCTGGACGAGCCGGGCCGGGTCGAATTGCTCGTGTCGATGACCGACGAGGTTGCGCGGCTGGTGCTGGAGGACAATCGCTTGCAGGCACTGGCTCTCTCCATCGCCGAGCGCGCTGGCCCCGGAGCCGCGCCCGCTTATGCGCGGCTGATCGATGTGCTGGAGGAAAGCGGCGACCTAGATCGCAAGACCGAAGGGCTGGCGGGCAGCGATGATATGCTCCGCCGCGCCGCAGGCGGATATGGCTTCACCCGCAGCGAGCTGGCGGTGCTGATGTCGAGCGCCAAACTGGTGTTACAGCGCGCGCTAGAAGAAAGCGATGTGGTCGATGATCCCGCGCTGGAAGACGAGCTGTTTGCGGCGTTTCCTTCGGGAATGCGCGCGCGCTTTGCTGAGGACATCGGCCATCACCGGCTGCGGCGCGAGATCATTGCAACGCAAATCGCCAATCGGCTGATTAACCGGCTGGGGCCGGTCCATCCGTTTGAACTGGTCGAGGAAGAAGGCTGCAACCTGGCGCAAGTCGCCGCCGCGTTCATGGCTGCCGAAAGGCTGCTCGATGTGCGCGCCACGTGGGATCAGCTCGACAATGCAGACATGCCCGAGCAGGCCCGGCTGGCGCTCTATGCGCGAATCGCCGAGGCGATGCGCGGCCACATCGGCGATGGGCTGCGCGCCGCGCACGGTAATCTGGTGCCCGGCGTGATGATTGCCGCGCTTTCGGCGCGTGTTGGCGAACTTTCGGCAGCGATGGGCGAAGTTTTGCAAGGCGAAGCGAAAGTTCAGGCGCAGCGCATGGCCCAGCAATTGGCCGATGCCGGTGCGCCAGCCGATGTCGCGCGGCGGGTGATCCATCTGGCAGAAATGGACGGCGCGATTGGTCTTGCGCATCTGGGCGGCGAGCAGCGCTTTGAAACCGTGGCGCTCACCGCCGCGTTTTCCGCGCTTGGTTCGGCGCTCGGGCTCGATTGGGCGCAGCAGGCGGCGGCTGGCTTGCACCCTTCGGACCCGTGGGAGCGCTTGCTGGTTGCCGGGCTGGCGCGCGATTTTCAGCAGATGCGGCTCGATTTCCTCGCCCGCGCGAAGGGCGGCGAGCCGGGGGCGTTTGTCGCGCAGTGGCTAGGCGATCAAGCGGCGGCGGTGCGCAATTTCCGTGCTCTCACTGGCCGGGCACAGGCGACTGCGGCGGTGGCCCCAGCGATGCTGGCGCAACTTGCCAGTCAGGCGCGCACGCTGCTCGCGCGCTAGGCTAAGGCGCACCAGGCTTTGGCTAAGCGGGACAAATTGCGCCGGACCGGTTGACGCGCCCGCGAAATTGGCCAAACCCGCCTGCATCAAAGAGAGGGCGATGATGGACCGGGCTGATGTAGTAATCGTGGGCGCTGGGCATGGCGGGGCGCAAGCCGCCATCGCGCTTCGGCTCAATGGTTTTGAAGGCTCGGTTATGATGATCGGCCGCGAGGCAGAGCCGCCCTATGAACGCCCGCCGCTGTCCAAAGACTATCTGGCGCGCGAAAAGCCGTTCGAGCGGCTCTATATTCGCCCCATGCAATTCTGGGCCGACAAGCATATCGAAATGGTGCTGGGCCGCGAAGTTCTGGTGGTTGACGCCGAGGCGAAGTCGCTCGCGCTCGATAATGGCGAGACTGTTGGTTATGGCTCCTTGATCTGGGCGACCGGCGGCGACCCGCGCCGCCTGACCTGCGCGGGCTCGGATTTGGCCGGGGTCCACGCGGTGCGCACCCGCGCAGATGTTGATCAGATGATGCGCGAGCTTGATGCGGGCGCGCACAGCGCTGTGGTGATCGGCGGCGGCTACATCGGGCTAGAGGCGGCGGCGGTGCTGATCAAGCTGGGGTGCGAGGTCACGCTGCTCGAAGCCTTGCCGCGTGTGCTTGCGCGCGTTGCGGGCGAACCATTGTCGGCATTCTTCGAAGCAGAGCACCGCGCGCACGGCGTCGATCTGCGCACCGGCGCGATGGTCGATTATCTCACGGGCGCGGATGGCCGCGTGAACGGCGTGCAACTGGCCGATGGCTCCGTGCTACCCGCCGATCTGGTGATCGTAGGCATCGGCATCGTCCCGACAGTGGCGCCGCTGCTCGCCGCCGGAGCAGAGGGCGGCAACGGAGTGGCGGTCAACGCGTTTTGCCAAACCTCGCTGCCCGATGTCTTCGCAATCGGCGATTGCGCGGCGCATGCCAGCGAGTTTGCCGAGGGCGCGGTAATCCGGCTCGAATCGGTGCAGAATGCTAACGATATGGCCACCACAGCGGCCAAGGCGATCTGCGGAGCGCCGGCGCCCTATCATGCAACCCCGTGGTTCTGGTCGAACCAGTATGACCTAAAGCTGCAGACGGTTGGCCTTTCTACCGGGCACGACGCGGCGGTGCTGCGAGGCGATCCGGCCACGCGCAGCTTTTCGGTGGTTTACCTGAAGGCTGGCAAAGTGATCGCGCTCGATTGCGTCAACATGGTCAAAGACTATGTTCAGGGGCGCAAGCTGGTCGAGGCTGGGGCGCAGATCGCTCCCGAACGGCTGGCCGATGCTAGCGTGCTGCTGAAGGAAATGATCTAACCCTGCTCGAGCCGGTCCAGCGCCCATTGCGCAGCCTCGGCCAGCACCGGATCAGGATCAGCCAGCAACGCACCCACTGGGCCGATCAGCGCTAAATCAGCGCTGTTGCCCGCCGCGATCAGGCAATTTCGGATCATCCGCGCGCGCCCGATGCGCTTGATCGGTGAACCGGCGAAGAGCCGCCGATAACCTGCATCATCGAGCGCGAGCAGCTCAGCCAGACGGGGCGCGACAAGCTCGGCGCGCGGTAGGAATGCAGCATTTGCCGCCGCGCTTTGGGCGAAGCTGTTCCACGGGCACACCGCGAGGCAATCATCGCAGCCATAGATGCGGTTGCCCATCGCGGCCCGAAATTCGTCCGGGATCGGGCCTTTGTGCTCGATTGTAAGGTAAGAAATGCAGCGCCGCGCATCGAGCTGGTACGGCGCGGGGAAGGCATTTGTTGGGCAGGCGTCTTGGCAAGCATTGCAAGAGCCGCAACGGTCCTCGTGCGGCGCATCGGGCGCAAGCTCAAGCGCCGTGTAAATCGCTCCCAGGAACAGCCATGAACCGTGCGTTCGGCTGACCAGATTGGTATGCTTGCCTTGCCAGCCGATCCCCGCCGCCTCGCCCAGCGGCTTTTCCATCACCGGCGCGGTATCGACAAAAACCTTAAGCTCGCTGCCCGGTGCTTCAGCCACCATCCAGCGCGCCAGCGCCTTGAGCGCGCGCTTGATCACATCATGATAATCGCCGCCTTGCGCATAGACCGAAATCCGCGCGCGGTCGGAGACATCGGCCAGCGCCATGGGATCGCTGGCGGGGGCATAGCTCATCCCCAGCGCGATCACGCTCCGCGCCCCGGGCCAGAGCGCATTTGGCGCACGGCGCTGCTCCGCGCGGGCTTCCATCCAGTCCATTGTGCCGTGACAACCATCGCCCAGCCACTGCTCCAGCCGCTCGCCGCGCAGCGGATCTTCGGCGGCAGAAGCAATCCCGCAGGCCGCAAAGCCCAGCCGCGCGGCTTCCGCTTTCAGCCGCGCCGCCAAATGTGTTGCGCCGCCGTTAACCAAACTTTTTTCCTCAATGTTCACCACATATGGGTAGCGAAACGATCTATGAAAATCGAACCAATAAGCAGCTTTCAGGGACAAGCGACCTCCATGACCGGCGGCGACGCGCAAGACGGACAGGAACTGGCCATCGAGGCGCGCGGATTGGTCAAACGTTTCGACGGCTTCATCGCGGTCGAAAACGTCGACATCGCGGTGCCCAAGGGCTCGATCTACGGCATTCTTGGGCCGAACGGCGCGGGCAAGACCAC
>JBBRXQ010000098.1:0-7752 GCA_038238515.1 Sphingomonadales bacterium
ACGGGTTGGCGCGATGTAACCTTCACCAAGCTCGATTTCGCATACGTCGTGGGTACTGGTACGCATCCAGTCGTCGATGCACTCACGTTTCTAAGCCGCATCGGACCAGCCGCAGCGGCGATCCGCTCTTTGCCAGACAGCTCGCGGGCCGCGTTCGAGCGGGACTTGCTAGCGCTGGTCCAATCGCGCCATGTCGATGGGCGCGTTTGCTTTCCGGCGGCTGCATGGTTGGTCAGCGCAAGCGCTGATAACGCCTAGCCTCGAAACGTGCTTGGCACACGTCGAACGCTCGCCTAATCGCTAAGCTATGACATCGACGAACGAAATCCGCCGCTCCTTTCTCGACTACTTTGCCGCGCAAGGCCACGAGATCGTGCCCTCTGCGCCGCTGGTGCCGTATAACGACCCGACTTTGATGTTTACTAACGCGGGGATGGTGCCATTCAAGAATGTGTTCACCGGGCTTGAAAAGCGGGCAGTGCCGCGCGCGACTAGCAGCCAGAAATGCGTGCGCGCCGGGGGCAAGCACAACGATCTGGACAATGTTGGCTATACCGCGCGGCACCACACCTTCTTTGAGATGCTGGGAAATTTTTCGTTCGGCGATTATTTCAAGGATCAGGCGATCACCAACGCTTGGAACCTGCTGACCGGCGAATGGGGCCTTGCCAAAGATAAGCTGCTAGTCACGGTCTATCACACGGACGACGAAGCGTTTGCCCTTTGGCAGAAAATTGCGGGGCTGAGCGAGGACCGGATCATTCGTATCCCGACCTCGGACAACTTCTGGTCAATGGGCGATACCGGACCATGCGGGCCTTGCTCAGAGATATTCTACGACCATGGCGACCACATTTTCGGCGGCCCACCGGGATCGCCCGACGAGGACGGCGACAGGTTCATTGAGATCTGGAACCTAGTGTTCATGCAGTTCGAGCAAGCGGCCGATGGAAGCCGTTCAAACCTGCCGCGCCCCAGCATCGATACCGGTATGGGCCTCGAGCGGATTGCGGCCGTGATGCAGGGTGAGCATGACAATTACGATACCGACACATTCCGAGCGCTGATCGAAGGAGCCAGAAACCTTGTTCTCGCAGATGTCGGAAGTCATGTCGAATACGCACACATTAGGACGTCGCTTCGCGTGATTGCCGATCACCTTCGATCAACAAGCTTTTTGCTGGCTGACGGTGTTTTGCCTTCAAATGAGGGCCGGGGATACGTTTTGCGGCGTATCATGCGGCGTGCGATGCGCCACGCACACCTACTCGGCGCCAAAGAACCACTGATGCACAGGCTCGTGCCCGATCTCGTGTCTCAAATGGGAATCGCTTATCCTGAACTCGGCCGTGCCCAACCTCTCATCGAGGAGGTACTTGAGCGTGAAGAAACCAAATTTCGTCAAACGCTGAACAACGGCCTCAAGTTGCTGGACCAGGCAACTGATAAGATGTTTGCAGGCGACAAGCTGCCCGGCGAGACGGCGTTCAAGCTCTACGACACGTTCGGTTTTCCTTATGACTTGACCGAAGACGCGCTGCGGGCGCGCAGCATATCGGTGGACCGGGCCGGGTTTGAGACGGCGATGGCGCAGCAAAAGGCGGCGGCGCGAGCGGCGTGGAAGGGATCGGGCCAAGCGGCGGATAGCGAAGTGTGGTTTGATATTGCCGAGCGCGAGGGGGCGAGCGAGTTCACCGGCTATAGCGCGACGAGCGGCGAAGGGATCGTGGTTGCGCTGGTCAAGGACGGCAAAGAGGTTTCATCCGCCAGCGCAGGCGAGGAGGTTACCGTGCTGACCAACCAGACGCCATTTTATGGCGAGAGTGGCGGACAGACCGGCGATACTGGCATTATTTCTACTATTGAAGGGTTGCGCATCGCGGTAGCAGACACGGCTAAGCCGCTTGGTCGGCTCCATGCGCATCAAGGCCTGATTGAGGCAGGAACGGTGAAGCGCGGAGATGCGGTGTTGCTCGCGGTTGATGTGGCGCGGCGCGATGCGACGCGGGCCAATCATTCGGCGACGCATTTGCTGCATCAAGCGCTGAGGGACCGTCTGGGTGACCATGTGATGCAGAAGGGCAGCCTTGTGGCGCATGATCGGCTGCGGTTTGATTATTCGCACCCTGCCGCGCTTTCGGCCGAGGACTTGGCCGCGGTTGAAGCGGTTGTGAACGCGGAGATCCGGGCCAATGCGACGGTGACGACGCGGTTAATGACGCCCGATGATGCGATTGCTGCGGGGGCGATGGCGCTGTTTGGCGAAAAGTATGGCGATGAGGTGCGCGTGCTAAGCATGGGGCGCGTGGCGGAGAAGGCATATTCGGTGGAGCTGTGCGGGGGAACCCATGTGCGGGCGCTGGGCGACATTGGGCTGCTGCGGGTGGTGAGCGAAAGTGCAGTAAGTTCAGGCGTGCGGCGTATCGAGGCTTTGACCGGCGAGGGCGCTAGGGCCTGGCTAGTGGCGCGCGATGAGGCGCTGAAACAGACCGCTGGTTTGCTGCGCACAACGCCCGATGAGGTGGAGGCGCGCGTGGCCGCATTGCTAGATGAGCGGCGCAAGCTGGAGCGCGAATTGGCTGAGGCGAAGAAGGCGCTTGCGCTCTCTGGGGCCTTGGGTGGGGGCGGCGGAAAGGCCGAGGTGGCGGATGAAGATATTGGCGGGATCATGTTTGCGGGTCAGGTGCTGCAGGGGCTTGATCCCAAGGAACTGCGCGGGTTGCTGGATTCCACCAAGCAGCGGCTGGGATCGGGCGTGGCGGTGATGGTGGCGGTGAACGATGGCCGGGCGAGCATTGCGGCGGCGGTGACCGATGATCTGGCGGGCAGGGTGAGCGCGGTTGATCTGGTGCGCGCGGGCGTGGAGGCGCTGGGCGGCAAAGGCGGCGGCGGGCGCGCAGATATGGCGCAGGGCGGCGGGCCTGACGGCACCAAGGCGGCAGACGCGATTGCGGCGGCTAGGGCTGTCCTGACATCACTGTAATATGTTGTTTTATAAGGGGGACTTTTATGAATCAGGCAAAGTTTTGTCGGCGCAATGGTGCTCTTGCTGCGTTGATGAGTGGGGCCATTTTTGTTGCCGCACTGCCGCTGATGCCCGCGCTTGCTGAGGCTCCAGCCGGGCCGCGCAAGGCGATCACGATTGACGATATTCTGGGCATGCACCGGATTTCCGATCTCGCCTGCGCGCCAGACGGACGGCAGGCAGCCTATGTGGTCGGTGTGCTCGATGCCAAGGCGGACAAATATCAAGCGGCGCTTTGGCTAACCGATCTGGGCGGCGCCGCGCCAGTGCAGCTGACCAGCGAAGAGGAGAGCGCCGGATCGCCAGCGTTTAGCCCGGACGGGAAATCGATTTCATTTGTGGCCAAGCGCGGCAAGGATGAGCATGCGCAGATCTGGCTGCTCGATCGGCGCGGCGGCGAAGCCCGGCGGCTGACCGAAGTCAAGGGCGAGATCGACAGCTATCGCTGGTCGCCAGATTCGCGCAAGATACTGATAACGATGACCGATCCTGAGCCGGAAGCGCCCAAGGATGACCCCAAGCGCCCGCGCCCGGTGGTGGTCGATGATATGGCGTTCAAGCGCGACATGGTGGGGTTCATCACCGCCGAAGGGCACAGCCACCTCCATGTGTTTGACATCGCAGCGAAGACGATGACGCAGATTACGCCGAGCGGCTTGAGCGATGAGGCAGCGGCGGAATGGTCGCCCGATGGGCAGCAGATCGCCTATATTGCCGATCATAGCGTGGATGCCAGCGCGCCCGCGACGCAGTGGCTGCAGGTGATTGTGCCGCAAGCAGGCGTGGCTCCTAAAGTGGTGGCGAAGCTGATGAGCGCGAGCGGGCAAACGCTGATCTGGTCAGCCGACGGCGCCAACATCACGCATCTGGTGGGCGATGTGCCCAAGGTGAACCAATATAACCAGCCGCATCTGGCGCAGACGGTGGTGGCCACGGGGCAGACCAAAGTTCTGCCGGGGATGACAGGAGCTTACGTGCAGCGGCCGGTTAATCTGGGCGGCGGGCGCATTGGCGCGATTCTGGCCGAAGACCGGCGCGAGGTTCCGGTGGTGATCGATCCTGCTGGCGGCGTAACCCGGCTGGGCGCCGGCCAGCTCGCGGTGGCCGAGCAATGCGAAGCAAGCGATGCCAAAGCGCCGCGCGCAGTGATCGCCAGCAGCGATGACAGCCTGCCCGAAGTCTATGCGCTGACGGGCAAGACCATGCGCGCGATCACCGCGCACAACGCGGCGATGAGCGCGCGGATTGCCTGGGCTCCGGTGCAGGATTTTGCCGCCAAGGCCAGCGATGGCAGCGAAGTGCATGGGATGCTGACGTTCCCGGCGGGCTATGTGAAGGGCAATAAGTATCCCACGGTGCTGTGGATTCACGGCGGGCCAACCGCGCAAGATGCGCATGAAACCGACACGATGCGGCAATGGATTTCGGCGAACGGCTATGCGGTGCTCGCGGTGAATTATCGCGGCAGCTCGGGCCGGGGCGAGGATTACGCGCGGGTGATCGCGGCGGATTGGGGCAACAAGGAAGTGCTCGATCTCTATGCCGCGACCGATCTTGCGGTGGCGCAGGGCATTGCCGATCCCGCCAAGCTGGCGGTGGGCGGGTGGAGCTATGGCGGCATCCTGACCGACTTTTTGATCGTGCGCGATAACCGCTTTAAGGCGGCGTTTAGCGGCGCGGGCGAGGGCAATATCTTCGCGCTGTTTGGCGTGGACCAATATATCCAGCAATACTCGCAGGAAGTGGGCAATCCTTGGGAGACGCCCGATCTGTGGATGAAGCTGTCTGAGCCGCTGCTCTATGCCGACCGGATCAAGACCCCTACGCTGTTCATGGGGGGCATCGCCGATGACAATGTGCCGCTGATCGGCGGTCAGCAGCTTTATCAAGCGCTGAAACTGACCGGCGTGCCCACCCGGCTGGTGGGATACCCGGACTCATTCCACGGCATCACCCGCCCCAGCTTTCAGCGCGACCGGCTGGAGCGGATCGTGGATTGGTATGGGCGGTATTTGGGGGCCGGGAAGCGGTGAGGGATGGGGTTGAGGTGGTAAAGCGTGAGGTTTTGCGATGAACTTAGTGTCGTCTGATTGCCTTGCAACGCTGGAACGCTCTTGGTTGGAATTGTCGAGTGTATCGGGATTGTCCCGCCCGTCGAACGCGATCGTTTGCCCTTTATTCGGGCTGTGTAATTTCGAGCGGTAAGTCACACTTGCCTAGCGGAGCAAGTTGCTAAATAGAGAACAATTAGGAAACAGGCTGGGTTGATTCTTCAGAAGGTGGGAAATGAGGGCAATCGAGCTTTTCGCCGGTGCAGGTGGGTTAGGTCTAGGGGTAAGCAGAGCAGGCTTCACGCCGGTGGATGTAGTGGAGTGGGACCGTTGGTGTTGTGACACCATTCGAGAAAACCGCAATCGCGGCACTGCCGGCCTTCGGGATTGGCCGGTGCCGCGCGAAGGCGACGTTCGCAGTTTCTCATTCAAAAAGTTTAGTGACAAAATTGATCTAGTGACAGGCGGACCGCCGTGTCAGCCATTTTCCCTTGGCGGGCGGCACCGTGCCCAGCACGACCATCGCGATATGTGGTCCGAAGCAGTTCGAGTCGTGCGCGAAACCCGGCCGTCTGCATTCATTTTTGAGAATGTGAAGGGGCTTACCCGCGAAGCTTTTTCGACCTATTTCAGCTACATATACCTACAGCTTTCTTATCCTGACATTGCAATACGCGACAGTGAGCAATGGCTCGATCACCGGACGAGACTAGAGCAGCATCACACTTCTAATCGATCATCTGGCCTCTCATACCGTGTCCTTCCACCAAAAGTATTGAACGCCGCGAATTTCGGCGTGCCACAGAAGCGCGAACGTGTTTTCTTTGTTGGTTTCCGATCCGACTTGGGTGTTGAGTTCTCTTTTCCGCGTGAAACGCATTCGCGTGAGGCTCTGCTTTGGGCTCAAAACGGCAGCGGCGAATATTGGGACCGTCATGGGGTCGCCACGGGCGAACGGCCAACTGACCTCAAGGCAAAATTTTTGATCAGCAGATATTGCGAAGTTTCTGATGCTTTGCCTTGGCATACGACCCGTGACGCTCTTTGCGACCTTCCCGACCCTGAAAAGTCGCGCGGCAGCTTGGCCAAGTTCCCGGACCACCGCTTCCAAGCGGGTGCTCGTTCGTATGCTGGCCATACTGGTAGCCCGTTAGATCAGCCCGCTAAGACGCTCAAGGCTGGTGTCCACGGCGTACCCGGGGGCGAAAACATGCTGTTAAGGCCCGACGGGTCTGTGCGTTATTTTACGATTCGTGAGAGTGCACGCTTGCAAACCTTCCCAGACGATTTCGTATTTCATGGCTCATGGAGCGAGACCATGCGCCAGCTAGGAAACGCGGTTCCTGTAGATCTTGCCGAAGTTGTCGCTAAGTCAGTGCGAAACCATCTTGATTTTGCTGGCCCCAAGTTTGGGCGGGCATAATGACTGAAGTGTACAATCCGCTTGAAAAGAAAAATCTAGGAAAGTCGGTCGCAGATGCCTTGCTTGAGCAACCGGTCTACCCGCTGAGTGATGTTCCGGCGTTCGAGGGCGCTGGAATATATGTTATATATTATCATGGACCTTACCCTGCCTACACAAAATTAGCCGCAGCGAACATCGATGAAGCGCGATGGCCAATTTACATTGGAAAGGCTATCCCAACCGGCGGGCGCAAAGGTGCAAGCCTAATGGCAAGCGCGCGAGGAACGCCCCTTTACAAGCGGCTGGCAGAACATCGGCAGAGCATTTGCGACGTCGAGCATGGTTCTGGAAGTCTTGCGGTGCAAGACTTCCGAATCAGATATCTCATTGTCGACGATATCTGGATTCCCCTCGGCGAGAGCCTACTGATTGCGAAATTCAAGCCAATCTGGAACATTGTGCTCGATGGCTTCGGCAATCACGATCCGGGAAAGGGTCGATATATTGGCCTTCGTCCTCTTTGGGATCATCTTCACTCTGGCCGCAACTGGGCAATTCGCTGCGCCCCACGAGCAGAAACAGAACAAGCACTTTCTGTCCGACTTGAAGAGTATCTCGCCGCTCATCCAAATGACGCTTAGCCTTCGGTTGGTCGAAGCCGAGCTGCCGGGGCCGCTCCTGCATCACTAGCTTCATTACCCTAACGCTTCCAACCGATGTGCCAAAGCTAATTACTAACGTTAGTGCTACCCCACCGGCCGCCGCCGCCGCAGCGAGTGAAACGGTGGCGGGTCTGGGTCGTTGCTGTCTTGCTGGATTTGCTTGCGGAGTTCGTCGCGCTTTTCGTGGATCGAGGCGATGACTGGGCCCATTGCTACGCCCAGATCGACGAGCACGGCTTCGGAGAGTTGCAGCGAGCTTTCGAGGGTTTCTGGGACGGCGTGGCTGGCGCCGTCGCGGTAAAGCTCTGACGCGTGCGCGGTGTCTCGTGCGCGGACGATGATGGGTAGATCGGGGCGATAGGCGCGCAGTTTGCGCACGATGCGCGAGACCAGCACTGGTTCGTCCATCGTGAGGATCAGCGCGCGCGCATGCGCCAGATCGAGCCGGTCGATCACGCTGGCGCTATCGATATTGCCGAAGATCACGGGCATTCCGGCTTGATGCGCGGCGCGCACGGTGGAGGGATCATCGTCGATGGCGATATAGGGCATGCTATGCACCGCGAGCATATCGCCGACCAGCTGGCCGACGCGGCCATAGCCGAGGAT
>JBBRXQ010000099.1:0-7751 GCA_038238515.1 Sphingomonadales bacterium
CAAAGTTCCCCCCGGCGAACGCTGTGCCTCCACCTCGAACCGCAATTTCAAAGGCCGCCCTTATGCCCCCACCGGCGATGCGTGGGACAAGGCCGTGGATTGGTGGCTCAGCCTCGCGACCGATCCCGGCGCGACGTATGACAAAGTGGTGGTGATCAATGCCGCCGATATCGCGCCCTCGGTAACATGGGGCACCAGCCCCGAAGACGTGCTGCCGATCACCGGCGTGGTCCCCGCGCCCGAAAGCTTTGCCGATCCTACAAAGCAAGAGGCCGCGCGCGCTAGCCTTGATTATATGGGGCTGGAGCCGGGCCAACGGCTTGATGCGGTCGAAATCCAAAATGTGTTCATCGGCAGCTGCACCAACAGCCGCATCGAAGATTTGCGCGCCGCCGCCGCCGTGCTGCGCGGCCGCACCAAGTCTCCGGGCGTAAAATGGGCGATCGTCGTCCCCGGCTCGGGATTGGTGAAGGCGCAGGCCGAAGCGGAAGGGCTTGACCAAGTGTTCATCGCGGCGGGCCTCGAATGGCGCGAACCCGGCTGCTCGGCGTGCCTCGGCATGAACCCCGACAAAGTTCCCCCCGGCGAACGCTGTGCCTCCACCTCGAACCGCAATTTCAAAGGCCGCCAAGGCCCCGGCGCGCGCACCCACCTCGTCAGCCCAGCGATGGCGGCAGCGGCGGCGGTGACCGGGCGGCTGACGGATGTAAGAGATCTGGCCGACGTGCGCGAATTGGCTGGCTAGCGCGCGTCCCTCTCGCCTGTTAGCCTAAGCGCTTGCAAGCAAAGGGACACGGGCATGGCAATCATCAAGGGCGTGCGCGGACCGGAACGGCTATACACCGCCGTGTTTTGGTTGGTTTCGCTGGTGTTTGCAGGCTTTATCATCGGGCTTGGCAATCTGGTGATCGGCGATCTGCCGTTGGTCGATAGCCAGGTCCTCTCTGCGCCCGCGCCAGACAATCCCGCGCTGCGGGCGATCAGCCGCGACATTGCCGCCAATCAAAGCGCGCTTGGCAAGATCGACCTGCGGCTCGATCTTGCGCGGCTCCAGCTAGCGCAGGCGCAGCGCGCCTCAAGCACCGGAACCGACACATTCCGAGCGTGGATCGCGGCGCGCGATGCCACCACCAATCCGCAGCAAGACCCCGAGGTTCTTTCGCGCACTCGCCAATTGGAAGCACTCAAAACCAACGAGGGCGCGATTGAGCAGACGATCGCCGAGCTGGAAAACCAGCGCTTGTCGCTCGATCAGCGCAGCGGCGCGGCGCAAACCCAGCTGAGCAAGCTTGAGGCCGATGCCCTGCCCGCGCAAGATCGTGCGCGCTTTTGGCAAGAGCTACGCGTGTTTGGCCTGCGTCTGCTGATCACGCTGCCGATGCTGCTGGCGGCGGCATGGCTCGTCGCCAAGCAGCGCCAGAATGATTATTGGCCGTTGATGCGCGGCTTTGTGCTCGCGGCGGTTTTCGTATTTTTCGTCGAGCTTGTGCCCTATCTGCCAAGCTACGGCGGCTATGTCCGCTACGGGGTGGGCATTATCCTAACCTTTGCGGCGGGGCAGTTCCTTATCCGCAACATGCGCAGCTATCTGGCGGGGCGGCAGGCGGCCGAGCAACAAGTTGAGCAAGAGCGCCGCCGTCAGGTGAGCCATGATGAGGCGTTCAAGAAAATGGCCGCCAAAGTCTGCCCCGGCTGCGATCGCCCGATCTCGACCACGGGCGAGGCAGAGGCCAATTTCTGCGTCCATTGCGGCATGACATTATTTGATCATTGCCACGGTTGCGCCACGCGCAAGATGGCGTTTTTCCGCTATTGCATGAGCTGCGGCGTGCCATCTGAAGACACCCAGCCGAAAGTGGTGGCTGCAGCGCCTATGGCGAATTCGCCTGCTTAGCGCGCTTTCTGACCTGAATTTCATCCCGAAGAATCTTTACTGGCCCATTGCAATCGGCGCGGCATGGGCCAAACTTGGTGTGTTAATAGAGGAGTTGGCGTGAGCAAGAAACCCGAAACCCCGACTACGGATTGGACGAGCGCGGCTGCCATCGCGGGCGCGGCGATTGGCTCAGCCGCATTGGCAGCGGCGCTGCTCTATTCCTCGCGCCGCAAGGAGCAAGCCGAAAAGGCTGCCGCCAAAAAGCCTCCAGCCGAACCGATTGAAACCGACTGACGCTTGCACCCCATCGCAACGCAGATATAGCAGCGCGATGAACCCTGTAAAAATCATCGCTGGCCGCGCCATTCCGTTTGGCCTCAAAAACATCGACACTGATGCGATTATCCCCGCCGCGTGGCTAAAGACGATCAGCCGCGAAGGATTGGGCAAGGGCGCGTTTGAAGCTTTGCGCACCGACCCTGATAACATTTTCGATTCGCCCACTTTTAAGGGCGCGCCCGTGCTGCTTGCGGGCGATAACTTTGGCTGCGGCTCCAGCCGCGAACACGCCGCATGGGCGCTGCTTGATCTGGGCATCAAGGCGGTGATCGCGCCTTCGTTTTCCGATATTTTCTCGGGCAATGCCTTTAAGAACGGAATTCTTACCGTCGTTTTGCCGCAAGAAGCGATCGATCGTCTTATGGAAGTCGCGGCCACCGATCCGGTGCATATCGATCTTGAAGCGCAAACCGTCACCACCCCGTTTCAGGATCGCTTCACGTTTGAAATCGATCCGTTCCGCAAGGAATGCCTGCTCGGCGGGCTTGACGAAGTGGGCCTCACGATGGCGCGCGATGCGGCCATCTCGCGTTTTGAACAGGCCGCGCGCGAGGAACGCCCGTTTCTGGCGCAAGGAACCGGGGTCGCCGCTTAAAAACGCTTCCCAAGCCTGCCAAAACTTGCTTCCAAGGCCCAGTATAGTTGGGGCGTAACACACCGGAGAATTTGCCATGAAGGCCTTGCAATCGCACGCAGTGGGCGGCCCTGAAACGCTGACGCTGGATGATGTGCCCGATCCGGTGGCGGGCGCGGGGCAAGTCGTCGTTCGGATCAAGGCCTGCGCGATCAACTTTCCCGACACGCTGATTATCCGCGACATGTATCAGTTTAAGCCCGCGCGCCCCTTCGCGCCGGGCGGCGAGATCGCGGGCGTGATCGAAAGCGTGGGTGAGGGCGTCACCCAATGGAAAGTCGGCGACGGGGTGATCGCGGGCACCGGCAATGGCGGGCTCGCCGAAAAGATCGCGCTTGATGCCGCGCGGCTGTTCGCGCTGCCCGAAGGCGTGGACTATCAAACCGGCGCGTCGCTGCTGATGACTTATGGCACCACGATCCACGGACTCAAGGATCGCGGCCACTTGAAAGCGGGCGAAACGCTGCTGGTCCTGGGCGCGGCGGGCGGCGTCGGCCTGTCGGGTGTGGAGCTGGGCAAAGCCTTTGGCGCGCGGGTGATCGCGGCGGTCTCCAGCGAGGAAAAAGCGGCGATTGCGCGCGAAGCCGGCGCAGACGACGTGGTGATCTATCCGCAGGCCCCGTTTGACAAGGACCAGAGCAAAGCGCTCGCCGAAATGTTCAAGGCGGCGTGCGGGCCGGGCGGCGCAGACGTGGTCTACGACATCGTCGGCGGCGATTATTCCGAGCCAGCGCTGCGCGCCATCGCATGGGAGGGCCGCTTCCTCGTGGTCGGCTTCCCGGCGGGCATCGCGCGCATGCCGCTAAACCTCACGCTGCTCAAATCCTGCGACATCTGCGGCGTATTCTGGGGCGCCTTCACCGCCCGCGAACCAGAGCGCAACGCCGCGCACATCGCCGAACTCTTCGCCCTCCTCAAAGCCGGCAAAATCCGCCCCCGCATCTCGGCGCGCTATCCGCTGGCGCAAGGCGCAGACGCGATTGCGCTGCTCGCGGACCGCAAAGCGACGGGTAAAGTCGTGGTGACGATGGGGTGAGGGGGGCGACTTACGCCTACTTGCGGACGTTCCGCAACGCGCTATTTTACGTGGATGGCTAAGTTAGTTCATCGGGTCCGTCGAATGATTGATCGAGAATGGGTCCGGGTAGGCTGGGCAGGATCGCCGACGTTGCGGCACCAGCTTATCGCATCTTCTCCAATGTTGTTTGGTCTGTTTCCTGCGATTCTGCTGGAGTCTTATTCTTACGCGGCGGGCGCGAGCATCGTCGTGGCAGGCGTCTTGCTATACAGTGCAATAATAACTTGGATACATCTTCGTCGCATGGCTGGAACTGGCTCGTTTTCGACCAAGCGATCGGAGCGCTTGATCGAGAGAGCGAAGCGGCAACGTCGGAGAGCCGCGGTACAACCACCTCGCGACTAAAGTATTGTCGTCAGTGAACCACCAATTCCCGACATCAACCGGGCGTCAAACCAAACCGCCGATCCCGAATCCCTACCTAACCCGCGTCCAGTCCTTGCCCCGGCACAGCGGCCACACGATACACCCCGTCACGTTCAGCAACGCGGGCGATTTCAAGGTCAGCGTCACGTCATATGTGCCGCCGTCGTCGGGGTTATAGGTGCGGCCTTTCCACGTCGCGCCGTTGGCGCGCATATCGCGAAACAGCCATGTCCCGATCAGCTTGCGCGTGCGCAGCGCCGGGTCCTTGTTAAACACGTCGAGCGGATTGCCGCTTTGGCCGCCCATGATCTTGCCGCAAACGCCCTTGCCGCATTCGCTCACCTCGATCAGCCCGCCGCGATCGGGGGTGCGCCATTGGCCCAGCACGCCGCGCTCCGCCGCCAGCGCCGGGGTCGCCGATAGCCACCCTGCCGCAGCAAGTGTCAGAATTCGTTTCATTGGTTTTGTCATTCAGCGCCACGAAGGCTCCGATGTGTCCAAATCGTGGCGACCTAGCCAATCCGCCGATTGGGCCGATTGGCTCGTGCCTCAGGACTTGACCCGCGTCCAAACCTTAGACCGGCACAGCGGCCACACGATGCAGCCGCGCACGCCCAGTTCGGTGGGGGATTTGCGGGTGAGCGTCACGTCATACATGCCGCCGTCGTCGGGGTTATAGATCTGGCCTTTCCACGATCCGCCGCTCGCGCGCAGATTGCGGAAGATGCTGATCCCGATCAGCGAGCGGCTGCGCAGCGCCGGGTCTTTGTTTTTGGAATCGAGCGGGTCGCCGCTGCTGCCGCCCAGCACTTTGCCGCACACGCCGTTGCCGCATTCGCTGATGTCGATCACGCCGCCGCGCTCTGGTGTGCGCCACACACCCACCACGCTGCGTTCCGCCGCGAGAGCCGGACCTGCAGCAAAAACTGTGATTGCAAGCCAAACGGCTGCCGCCCATGCCAGACAATGTTTCATGTTATCTCCGATCTCTTAGCGGGGCAAATAGGGCCGCCTTGTGGCCAAATCGTGGCGGCGGGATTGCGCTACTGTTCGCGCTCGCCGTGTTTGGCATAGGCCGGAATCGCCAGCTTCCACCGGATGGCCGCGCCGCGCAGGCCAAATCCGGTGAGCGCAGCTGCCGGCCAGACCACCGCGTCGTGCAGGCCCAGCACTTTTCCGCCCGCGCATACGGCGGCGGCCAAGGCGGCGGCGGTAACATAAATTTCGGGCCGCATGATGATCGATGGCCGCGCCGCCACCACATCGCGGATCACCCCGCCCGCGCAGCCGGTGATCACCCCCATCATGATCGCGGGCACCGGGGCAACGCCGTAAGCCAGCGCTTTGGCGGTGCCCAGCACGGCATAGGCGCCAAGCCCCGCCGCATCCGCCCAATCGAGCAGAGCGCCCTCCCACCAATGGCGCGGGGTGAACCACACCACCAGCGCAACACTAAGACACACCGGCGCGACCCAGCCATCGCGCACCCAAAACACCGGCGCGCCGATTAGCAGATCGCGCACCGATCCGCCGCCCACGCCGGTAATCAGCGCGAAAAACGCCATCGTTACGAATGTTTGGCGCAATTGCGCGGCGAGCAAGGCCCCGCTGAGCGCAAACACCGCAATTCCCGCCAGATCAAGCGCGCCAAAAATCGCAACGACATCCCCAGTCGGTAGGGCAGTCGGTAGGGCAATCGGGAGGGCGATCGGGGGAAGGGGGATCTGCAGCGCCATCGTGACGCTCTCTAAACGCTCACCGGCCAATCGGAAAGCGCGCGTCTTAGGCCAATCGTAACCAAGATCCTTTAATCCGCATCCGTGTAAACACTCTGTCGTGTGAATTAAAATGGCCGTCAAAAACCTGCTCAGAGGCTGGAGTTCCAGCCGCGACGCGCCGCCGGCGCTTTGCGCGGACGAATCTGCGCGGCGGCTGGCGGTGTTTGACGATATCGAGCGCGCCAGCACCGGCTGGTTTTGGGCCACCGATCGCGGCGGCCTGCTGAGCTATATCTCGCCAAGCTTTGCCGAACGCTTCGGCATCGCTCTGGCCGATATACTGGGCAAGCCGGTCACCGCGCTGTTTGAAGTCGATCCTGATCATGCGGGCGAACGATCAGACCGCCCGCTCCAATTCCTGCTCGGCGCGCACGCGCGGTTGACCGATATCACCGTGCGGCTCATGCCCGCGCTTGGCGGGCAGGGCGCGCGCGCGGCATGGTGGGCGCTGAGCGGGCAGGCGAAGCTTGATGCCAGCGGCGCGTTCGATGGCTATCGCGGCGCGGCGCGCGAAATTACGCTGGAATATGAACGCAAAGTCGAGGATTCGCAGGCCGCCGAAGTCGATTCGCTCACCGGCCTTGCCAATCGCCACCACATCACGCGGCGGCTTGATCAAGTGCTCAGCGCCTATAAAGGCACGGGCCAGCCCTGCGCCTTGATCATGCTCGATCTCGATCGGTTTAAGGCGGTGAACGATACGCTGGGGCATCAAGCGGGCGACGTTTTGCTGCGCGAGGTGGCCGCGCGGCTGAACAAAGTGGTCGGCAATCGCGGCGAGATTGGCCGGCTGGGCGGCGATGAATTCCAGATTGTGATGCCCGGGTTAGATGATCGCGGCAAGCTGGGCGAATTGGCCGAGCGGGTCATCGGTGCGCTTTCGCAGCCCTATCTGATCGCCGGCGACCGCGCGGTGATCGGCGCATCGTTGGGCATCGGCATTGCCCCTTTCGATGGCGATGCGCGCGAAGAGCTGACGCAGGCGGCGGATCTGGCGCTCTATGCCGCAAAGCACGACGGGCGCGGCGCATTTCGGTTCTTTTCGGCCGATCTTAAGGATGAAAAGAACGAGCGCCGCCTGCTCGAAGATGATCTGCGCGCCGCCGTCTCCGCCGCCTTCTCCGCTGCCGGCATGTGCGAACCGGGCGCTGCGGGCGATGAATGCTTGTTGCCCCAGCTCGACGTGAAATATCAGCCTGTAGTGAGCACACCCGATCATGTTGTGGCCGGGTTTGAGGCGCTGCTCCGCTGGGATCGGCCAGAGCACGGGGCGATTTCGCCAAGTGTATTTGTCCCCCTTGCCGAAGATACCGGGCTGATCGGCCAACTGGGCGAATGGGTGCTGCGCCGCGCTTGCGCTGATGCGGCGGCGTGGGCGCAGCCAGTGCGGGTCGCGGTTAATGTTTCGGCGCTCCAATTTGCCGATCCCGCGTTTCCCGGCCTTGTCTCCGCTGTGTTGAAGGATACCGGCCTCGATCCCGACCGGCTTGAGCTTGAGCTGACCGAAGCCGTGTTCATGGGCGACACGCAAAGCACCGATGCCGCGTTCAAGGCGCTCAAAGCCATCGGTGTGCGGCTCACCCTCGATGATTTTGGCACCGGTTTTTCCTCGCTCAGTTATCTGCGCTCGGCTCCGTTTGACAAGCTCAAGGTTGATCGCAGCTTTGTCGAATCGTGCAC
>JBBRXQ010000100.1:0-7684 GCA_038238515.1 Sphingomonadales bacterium
ATAGGGGTGAGCGATTCAGCCTCAAGATCGATGTCAATTTTGCGGCGCGAGAGGTTGTCTACGATGATAACATCATAACCATTGGCAGACAGATGGAGCGCGGTAGGCCAGCCACAAAAGCCGTCACCGCCCAAAACAATGACCTTTTCCATGATCAAACGCCTTCAGAAAGGAGCATAAACGAACCGACATTTTCGCGATCGTGCTTGCGCGCTATCCGCAATCCTTCTTGCAACGCCCCGCGAATCCAGCGCTGCTCTGACGGGGTGGCCCCATCGCGGTAAAACGCCAAAAGCTCGCGGATCGTGCCGGGGAATGATGCCACGGTGGCCCGCAGCCGGGCCGCATCGCCATCCGACATCAGCATGAAAGCAGCCTTGATTTCGGCTTCTTCTGAGCCTTCAAGCACGCCCTGCATCTCATCAGGAATCTTTGGTTCAGCCTTGTTAACCCGGCCGAGCATTTCGCGCGTGCCGCCCTCTTCGGGCTGGCGAACGATACGCAGATGTTTTGGCTCATCAATAAAGAGCAGCATAGAGCGAGACCCCGGACTAATATTGTTCACACATCAACACACGAATGAAATCGCGTCAAAATCGGATAAATGAGCCGCATATTCACGAGCGATCTAAATCAAACTCAAAATGATGCGGTATACCCGCACTGCACCGGCTCGATTTTTATTCCGGCCATATTACTCGTTTCGTCGCCGCGACGTCTCCAAGTAATACTGCAGCGATTCTGATCTAATTTTCGCCAAACATATATTTTTATTACTGCGCGGTTAAGGATTCAGCTTTACCATCGCTCTAATGGATTGTTGGGTACCGGCTCAATGTGACAAAGGCGCGACAATGCCCCTCACTCGGGGGCCACATTGGCTAGCTGTGCCAAGCCGGAACGATCGTTGCCGGAATCCTAACAGGATCAACTAAAGCTTTATTTTTATACACTATTGTGCGGTAGCTTTATCAGCCATCCGGGTTTGCATGAGCGGGATTACCGCGCACCAGAGGCGATGATGCGTACGGCTCGGCGGCCGACCCATGCGGCCGCCGATGTGCTTTTTCGTGCAAGTTTGCAGCGAAAGCCCTGCGCAATCGGCGGCGCTGCGGGCTGGAGTCGGGTGCCCTGAGACAATGTCTAGACTTCGCGCGA
Organism: Sphingomonadales bacterium; assembly: GCA_038238515.1. Lineage (GTDB taxonomy): Bacteria > Pseudomonadota > Alphaproteobacteria > Sphingomonadales > Sphingomonadaceae > Novosphingobium. Next base: position 1,159 of record JBBRXQ010000100.1, read on the forward strand.
CACGACCGGAAATTGAGGGTGATTCGCGACAAGATCGTCGGGGCAAACTCGTCGAGAATTGATCCCGCCGGAGCTAAGGCAGGCGCTAGCTCAGCACCGATTCGCGCGCGGCAGTTTCAGCGTGCGCCCGCTCTTCGAGGAACCATTGCCATGCGCGGGCCAGTCCTTCGTCCAGCGACGTTTTTGGCGCGAAGCCAAGGTTTTTTCGCGCGTGGGCGATGTCGCACCATGTTCTGACAATTTCTCCGCCGCGCGCGGGGTGATAGTCAACGGTGACGGGAAGCGGCGCGACCACCGCGCGAATCGCTGCGATTAAGGCATTGACCGATACCGGAACACCCGAACCAAGCTGAAACACGCCCGACGCCGGGGCATGAAGTCCACTGATGATGCCATCACACAGATCATCGATATAGACAAAGTCGCGCGTTTGTTCGCCGTCGCCATAAACCGCGAGCGATCCGCCCGCCAAAATGCGCTTGAAAAACGCGGCGACAACGCTGCCCTTGTGATACGATCGCGGCCCGTAAACATTGGCAAACCGCAGGGAAACCGCATGGAAGCCATAGCTTGCCGAATAGGCCGAACACAGTCCCTCCACCGCCAACTTGGTCGCGCCATAAGGTGCGAGTGGGCGCGGAACCATTTCTTCGTGAACCGGCGGCTGGGCATCGCCAATGATCGCCCCGCCGGTTGATGCATTAACCAGCCGCTTGATCGACCGCGCGCGCATCGCTTCCATCAGCGTAAATGAGCCGACCACGTTAACATCGAAATTGAGCGCCGGATCGGTGATCGATTCGATCACCCGGGTATCGGCGGCAAGATGGATCACCGCGTCGATGCCGCGCAGCGCCGCATTCAAATCCTCGCTGCTGCGAATATCGCCATGCTGAAACTCGCCGGCGAAATCGCCCAGATGCTCACGCTTTCCCATGACTTCGGAATCGAGCACGCGCACCGTATGGCCGGCCGATAGAAGCCGGGGCACAAGGTTCGCGCCGATAAAGCCGCAACCGCCGGTGACCAAAACCTTCATTTGCCCACGCTCCAGATATTCTTCCAGCCGCTGAGGCGGATTTTCCGGCCTGTGACAACAATCGGCGACCATTGCAGCGGCACCCCCAGCTCGGCCACGACGACCTCAATCTTCAGCCGATTTTCGGTGAGCAGACCGTTGGGTAGGGCAAATTCAAACCGCCCCACCCGCCCATCTGGCGTGCCAGCCAGATCCGCGCGAAATCGCGCGATGAAAGCACCCTCAGCATAAGCCGCCAATTCGACGCGGCGATCCGGCTCATCGGCATAGCACGCCCAACCAGCAATCATGCCGCGATCGTTCTTCACGCATTCGCCCTGGATACCGCACTGATCAAGCGCGACTCTGGGCGGGATGGCGATCCCATCCGCTAGTAGCAGCGACGAATCTGCCACCCGCAGCGCGAGCGCCGCGCCAACGCGGCTGGTACGATAAGGTTCTGGAAGCTCTAGCACAAAGCCGTGGCGCATCGCCTCAGGCGGGACAGCGGCGAAAGCGGCGAAGCGCTGTTTGGCCCGGTGGCGGCTGGCTTGGCCCTCAACGGTCAGATCGAGCTCGATCGTGCGATTCGGGTCTGCAACATCGCAGGCCCAGCCATACATGCGGCCGCGATGGATGCCGAGGAACTGGCCGACCACCGCGCCTTCGCCAAAGGCAGATCGGCGCTCAACCAAAGCGGTAAGCTGCGCCGAGATTGGCAGATCAGCATACCCTTCAAAATCGGCGGTATCGGGCCCGATGTCTGACCCAATATCTGGTCCGAGCTCAGCAGTTTCCGGGCCAAGATTCGGCCAGTGTCTGGTTGGTGAGGCGGAATTGGCCGCCAGCGAGCGGCCGGTTTGTAGCACTGGCTGAGCAGACTTGGCATTCTTGGCCGACTTGGCAGATGCGCCCTTGTCGCGCTTGGCGATCACCGCACCGCTTGCTGAGGGCAGATCACCCACAGCATGGCCATCCCATTCCGACGAATCAGCCACCACGACTTTGGGATAGACTTTGCCCGCGCCGGGCTCGCTGCCCTTTGGATTGTTTTTCGATTTGCCTTTCTCGCCGGTGCGCAAGGTTGCGCTGCGCGAATAGAGCAGCAAATCGCGCATCACCATCGGGGCTGAGGCCAACAGAGGCCGCATCGCGCGCAGATTGCTGGCCGAGAGATCATAGCCGCGCGCGCGCAGCCAAGCGGGCGAGCGGCCCAGAATGCTCCCCAATTCAATCATCGCGGTTTCGCAGCGCAGGCCCGCGAGGTGGGCTTTGGCGGCGAATTCATGATCGTAGCCTAGGACCCGGTAATCGCCCGTGAAGCCGCCCAGCGCGGCGAACGCGGCGCGGCGAACGAACAGTGGCAATTCGCGCGCATCGTTGCGGAAAAACTGATCGGACACGCTGCCCAGCACCAGCCCGCGCAATTCCGCAGATTTACCGACATGGCCCAATGGATTGCTCACCCGGTGCAGATATGTCAGCATGTCCGCGCCATTGGCGGCGATGATACCTTGCAGCGTGACCAAGGCATCGGGGACAAGCTTGGAACCTTCCCACAGGAACAGCAGGTGATCGGCGCCCGCGCGCGCTGCCAAAAGGTTTAGCGCCGCGCCCGCATCGAGATCATATGCCTCAACCACCAGCACCGCGAGGCCAAGGTCTTGCGCCATTTGCTGCGCGCCCGCCAACGCCGCGGCGTGGTCTGCATCGACCGCGATCAGAATTTCGAGCGCCGCCACGCTTTGTGCCGCAATACTCGCGAGCGTGATCTGCAACTCGGTCATGTCGCCAGTGAGGTAAATACACACAGCCGTGCTGGGCTGATTGGCATTCCCCTCCCCGGCGTTTGACAGGCGGGATTGCTGCAACAGATGGCCGCGCAATTCGCCGCCAAGCTGGCGGTGAAACTTCAGCCATATCTCAAGGTTGATGGCGTTATCGAAGCTCGGACGGGGGACATAGCCACCCAGCCGTAGCGCCTCTTCAAGCTTTTCGCCCAGCGAAGCGGGATGCGGCTGGCACAAGACCTGGGCGTGATCATCGGCGTGGATCAATTCTGAATTGCCGCCAACATCGCTGGCAATGCAAGGAATTCCGCAAATCGCGGCCTCATATACCGCCATCGAACTGTTTTCGATGATCGAGGGCATCACCGCCAGCCGGGCCCCGCCAAGCAAATACTTGACCGCATCCAATTGCTGATAACCGGTCTGGATATGGACCTGCGTGGGCCAGCCATCGGTCATCATGCGGATGTAATCGGGCACCTCCATCTCAGGATGCGAGGGCATTCGCCCGCCGACTTTGCCCATGAAAGTGATCTTGGGCGGCAGAACCACCCCGCTGCGGATCAGGCGCCGAATCGCCTGACAAAAGATAAACAAGCCCTTGCGCGGCTCTAGCCGTCCGAAAAACACCAGCTCATCGATCGGCATGCGCGCGCCAGCGGGCCGATCACGGCTTGCCATAAACGGTGCAATCGTATTGAATTTGGCCACATTGGGCTGAACGAAAGCACGATCGCGCGCGATGGCATAGCCTTGGCTTGCCATCCAGCGCAGCAGATGCAGGCTGCCCCCGATGACCATATCGGCCATCTCGACACTGCGCCGTTCAGCCAGCACTTTGGCCAAATCCTCAGCCTTTTCGACGACATGCGCGCCATAGAGCCGGTTCCATATCCACGGCGAAGAGGTTTTCACAACAAACAGCGTCTCGGCAAAGGCCAACCCTTGCCGCTTGGCCAAAAGGCAAAGATAGCTTGACCCGCGCCATTCGGAAACGTGCACCACATCCATCGGGTGATCGATCAAATAGCGCATCATATTATAAGGCGCATGCAGCCAGCGATCCGATCCAGTCTGGAGCCGCTCCCGCGCCGCATAATCGGGCACCGGCACCAGCTTGACACCGCGCCGCGCAAAATCATCGATCCAGTATTCAATCGAATGCGTTTCCGCAAAATTGCCGCGCAGATAAAGCGCGGTCACATCAAACCCGGCCTCGGCGAGCATGAACGCGAGCGCGGCATAGGTATTACCGATGCCGCCATTGCGAACCGGCCCGGCAAATTGCTCAGACGCAATGCAAATGCGCGGGCGCGCGTTGCCTTCGGGGAAGCTGTGAAGGGTATCGAGCCCGGGCAGTTCCATCGTCCAAGCATCATCGGCGCGCGGCTGTAGCCGGCCGATAGGATGGATCGGCTCTGGCCCGCAGAGCAATTGTTCAAGCTCGCTGCAATCCGGCAGCTTAGCCTGTTCGAACAATGATTTTGAGGTGGGTACGGTCACGCGGCAAGCTCACACTAACTATGGCAGCGAACGACGACTTTAGGCCACAAATCCACGTGGATTCGGCCAGAAGTCAGCCAGATCACAAAGCACGATCCAGCGAAGCCTTGAGAACAAAAGCGATGGAGATCGCGGTTGTCATCAATAAATGTGGGTTAGGATCGTTATATTGCAGCTTCGTGTCAGTGGTTTACGCCGCCCAGAGAGGCGGGATCGCTGCGATTAGAAACGGTTACGGGGTGCGGCTTTGGATATGGCGCAGCTGTTGCCAAGCCGAACTCCATAGAAAATTTAGGGGCCTATATACTTAGCTAGCCGACGACCTAATCGTACGGTTTAGGCTCTAGGCAATGTGTATATGAAATATCAATCGCACCGCCATCTGTCCTGACAATCCAAAAGCATTTTTGCGAAAATGGTGGCGCGTCTGCTGGCGGCAAGCGAACTTCGAAATGATCAATACCGGCGCCTATTTTCTCGTCATGTTCATCATGTCGCTCCAATAGGGCGGATAAATCAAGGGCATCGGCATCGCTTACTCGGTCGCCAATTTGATATCGGTTGAGCATTTCCTTGAAGAAGGCCGTGCCGTCACCAGCCTTGTCGAATGTACGTGTTGCGAGTGGAATTTTACGTGATCTAGCCACTAGTCGTCATCCTTCTTGGTCGCTTTTTGGGTGGGGAACTTTGGCTGCGGTGCAGGCAGATGGTTATCCCTTGAGATAACCGAGCGCCCGATTTTTTGTTCGATGTTTTTGCGTGCACTGACCTTGCCCGCGTCCAGCGTCTCCCTTGGCCCGCTGACTATGCCGCCAAGCTGATTTGACTGGCAAGCCATTTCTGTTCGAAGGACATGGGGCTGGTGTAACCCAGCGTCGAATGCAGCCTGCGATGGTTGTAGAAGGTGATCCAATCGATCACCTCGTCCTTGGCCAGGCGCCGCGTGTTGAAGCGCATGCCGTGGAGGCGCTCGACCTTCAGCGAGCCGAACAGCGTCTCGGTCACGGCATTGTCCCAGCAATCTCCCTTGCGGCTCATCGAGCTTGTCATTTTGAACTGGGCGATGAGCTTACGGTAATCGTTGCTGGCATATTGGCTGCCGCGATCTGAATGGAAGATCAGGCCGGGCGCCGGATGCCGCCGGAACCACGCCATGCGCAAAGCGTCCATCACCAGCGTCCGCGTCATGCGCTGGCCCATTGCAAAGCCGACCACCTGCCGGTTGAACAGGTCGATGACGACGGCAAGATAGAGCCAGCCTTCCTCGGTCCAGATATAGGTGATGTCGCCGGTCCAGACCCTGTTCGGCGCATCGACGGTGAAGTTGCGAGCCAGCAGGTTCGGCGCCACCGGCAGATCATGTCCGCTGTTCGTGGTCGCCTTGAACCGGCACCTGCCACGGGCACGCAGGCCGCAGGCCTTCATCATTTTTCTCACACGCTCCTTGCCCGCCGGCACGTTGCGAATGGCAAGCTCGCGCCAGATTCTCGGCCAACCGTAGGCGCCCTTCATCTCGGCGAAGACCGCCTTGATGTGCACCGCCAGCGCTGTGTCACTGAGCCGACCCCGTGTTTGGAGATTGGGAGGCTGGTTCGGGCCAACATCAGCGGCTTGCCGCAATCGATGCTGGTGGTAGCCGCTGGCGCTGACCTGCAAGACACGGCACTGGACCACGATCGGCCAAATGCCGCGATGTCGCTCGATAAAGGTATACCTCACCGCGACTCCCTCGCGAAGTATACCGTTGCTTTTTTTAGGATATCGCGCTCCATGCGCATCTGCGACAGCTCGGCTTTCAGCCGGGAAATCTCCATCTGTTCAGTGGTCAGCGCCTTGCCCCTGACATCACGCAATCGACCTGAGGCTTCCGCTTTCACCCAGTTATCCAGCGATTGCGTCGACACGCCCAGCGTCCGGGCCGCCACCGACAGCTTCTCGCCACCGCGCACCAATCTCACCGCTTCCTGCTTGAACTCAAGCGTGTAGCGCGCCCTTACTCCGTCCTTCATTCCTGATACCCTTTCGCTGATAACTTCCTATCAGCCAAGGGAGACGTTTGGCAGGGGCAAGGTCAAATGGCTTCAGCCAGTGATTTTCTATTGGCGGTTTATCATTTACAACCTTGTGGATGGCGTGTTTTTCTTCCTTCCTTTCAAGCTCCCTCGGTTTTTGATCGATACTGCTGGGTTTGGTGTTTTTGTACTTGGCTTTGCGC
>JBBRXQ010000101.1:0-7674 GCA_038238515.1 Sphingomonadales bacterium
GATCGCCGCCGCCCGGTCAAACGGCACGCCGAATTTGTTTTCCGCCTTGCCGGTCGAAATCTTGCCATGCGTGCCCGCATCGACATCGGGGTTTATGCGCAAAGTGGCCACGGCCATTTGATCGCGACGCGACGCGACTGCTCCTAATTCGAGGCCCTCTTCCTCGCTCTCGACATTGAACTGGCCGATGCCGACATCGAGCGCCCGCCCCATTTCAGCCTCGGTCTTGCCTACGCCGGAAAACACCACGCCTGAGGGATCGATCCCCGCTGCCAGCGCACGTTCAAGCTCTCCGCCAGAGACAACGTCCGCGCCGAAACCTTCAGCGGCCAAGACTTTGAGCACCGAGAGATTGGGATTGGATTTGACCGCAAACGCAATCCGCGCGCCGGGCAAGATCAACAATGCATCACGAAACACGCGCGCATGACGGGTAAGCGTGGCGCGCGAGTAGACATAGACAGGGGTGCCCACGGCGTCTGCAATCGCGGGAAGCCCCACGTCTTCGGCATGGAGCACGCCGTTTCGATACTCAAAATGGTTCATTAGGAAATCCGCACAAAGGCTTAAGTTTAGAGAGAGTGGGCGCAGATCAGTCTTCAGGGGACAGATCGAATGGATCGTCAACGCGTTCTTCCGAGCGGCGGCGCAATTCGACGTTGCGTTCAGGTTTGGCCTGCACCGGCGGGATGAGCAGCACATCTGCGGTGGGTTGATCGCTCCGGCCATAAGGCGCTGGCGGCAACACCTGCCCTGCCCGCGGCAAAAGCTCGCGCCGGGCACCGCAGCCAGCCAGAGCGAGCGCGCCGAGCGTGAGCAGAACTAGCAATGTGTTGCGGGCCATCATTCCTCCAAGCCGAGTGCAAGCGCCGCCAAGCCTAGCGCGAGCGCCGCTTCGGCCACGCGTTGCCTTACCTCGGAAGGCGCGGTTCCGCCATGGCTGGCGCGCGCGGCGACTGAGGCTTCGACCGAAAGGGCATCATAGACCGAGGCATCAATACGCGGATCGATGGCCAGCAAATCCTCCAGCGGGAGTTTATCCAGCGCCACGCCTCGGCTTTCGGCCAATTTCACCGCTGCGCCGGTGATATGATGCGCCTCGCGGAATGCGACGCCCGCCTTGCGCACCAGCCAATCGGCCAGATCGGTGGCGGTGGCATAGCCCAGTTCGGCGGCAGCGCGCATCCGATCAAGGCGGAAGGTAGCCTCGGCGACCATCCCGGTCATCGCCGCGATGGAGAGCGCGAGCAGGCTGGCAGCCTCAAACACTGGCGGTTTATCGTTCTGCATGTCCTTAGAGTAGGCGAGCGGCAGGCCCTTCATTGTGATCATCAGCGCGGTGAGGCAGCCCACGATCCGCCCCGAATGGCCGCGCACCAGCTCTGCCGCATCGGGGTTTTTCTTTTGCGGCATAATGGAGCTGCCGGTGGAGAGGCTATCAGGCAGCGTAACGAAGCCAAACGGCTGGCTGGCCCAGATAATGAATTCTTCCGCGAGCCGAGACAGGTGGAGCGAGCATTGCGCCGCCGCCATCAGATAATCGAGCGCGAAATCCCGATCAGACACCGAATCGAGGCTGTTGCGCGTGGGCCGGTCAAACCCCAGCGCAGCGGCTGTCCGCTCGCGGTCGATGGGAAAGCCGGTGCCCGCAAGAGCCGCCGCGCCGAGCGGGCATTCATTGAGCCTAGCGCGCGCAGCGGCAAAGCGCGAGCGATCGCGCGCTGCCATCTCGTAGTACGCCATCAGGTGATGCCCCAGCGTGACCGGCTGCGCGGTTTGCAGATGGGTGAAGCCGGGCATGATCGATCCGGCATGTTCGCCCGCGCGGCGCACGAGCGCGGTTTGGAGCGCAATCAGCCCCGCGTCCGCCTGATCCATCGCGTCGCGCACCCAGAGCCGGAAATCGGTGGCCACCTGATCGTTGCGGCTGCGCGCGGTGTGTAGCCGCCCCGCCGCCGGGCCGATCAGCGCGGCTAGGCGGCTCTCAGTGGTCATGTGGATGTCTTCGAGATCCCAATCCTCGGGCACGCCGCTCGCTTCATATTCAGCGGCAACCTGGTCTAGCCCACCCGCAATCAGCGCGGCATCTTCGGCCGAAATGATGCCTTGCGCGCCCAGCATGTCCGCATGGGCCTTTGACGCGGCGATATCTTGTCGCCACAGCGCCTTGTCGAACGGGATAGAGGCGTTTATCTCGCGCATAATTGCCGAGGGGCCGGCCGCGAACCGCCCGCCCCACATTTGGTTGGAGCCTGAATTGCCGCTCATATCCCTGCGCTCCTTGTCATTTGGCTCCATGCTATTGCGCCCGCTTGCCGTGGTGATAGTGCCTATCGCCCTCACCCTTGGCGGGTGCGATAGGCAAACCCCCGGCGCGGCGCAACAGGCCAACAGCCCAAGCGAAGCGGCTGCGGCATCAGGTTCGGTGTCTGGCGCGGCTTCGGGAGAGGGCAAACCGCCTATCGCCGCGATCGATATTGCCAATCGCGGCGCGGCGATGCCCGATTTCACCTTCGCCGATCCATCGGGCGCAAAGCTGCGCACGCTGGATCTGAAGGGCAAGCCGGTGCTGATCAACTTGTGGGCCACATGGTGCGGCCCCTGCGTGCTAGAAATGCCGATGCTGGATACGCTGGCCGGCAAGCACAAGGACGCGCTGCGCGTTGTAACGGTGTCGCAAGATTCGGGCGGCGCAGAAAAGGTCTCCAAGCTTTTTGCCGAGCGGAAATTTGTCCACCTTCAGCCGTGGCTCGATCCAGACAACAATCTTGGCTTTCAATACAACACCGGCGTGCTGCCCACCACGGTGCTCTATGTCGCGGCTGGCCGCGAAGTGTGGCGCATTGTTGGCGCACACGATTGGCTAAGCCCGCGCACCGACGCGATGCTGGCGGAGACGATCAAGCCTGCGGGCTGAGAATGCCAGTGGATGCCGGATGGCTGACTTGCAGAGCTGGAATAAGGCGCGAAAATGGTGGGCGGTGAGGGGCTCGAACCCCCGACCCTCTCGGTGTAAACGAGATGCTCTACCAACTGAGCTAACCGCCCACGATGCGGTGTGGCGGGCTATTGCGGGGTTTTGAGCGCTTCGTCAACTGGATCAGCATCGGCGGCATGGATTCGAGTTGGCGATCTAGGCGGGCTTACCGCGCAGGATGGCGATGAACGCTGCGGCGATGTCGCGGGGAGTGTATCGTCCTGTGCGGTACCACGTTTTGGACCAGTTGAGGCTGCCGAAGAGCGCCACTTTGAACAACCAGCGATCGGTTTGTGGGGAGAGCGGCAGCGCGGCGATCAATTTTTCGAAGTGGCGTTCATACCGGTCGCGCTCAGCATTGAGTGTGGGCAGCATGGCGGGCGGGAACGAGCGGACGAATTCCGGGCTGACGATATGGGCATAACTGCCGCCGTTCAGCAGGATTGCAAGGTGCGCGGCGCAGGCGGCCTCGAGAACGAGCCAGGGCTCACCGTTGCTTTCGGCCAATGCCGCATCGATTGCCGCTTCGAAGCGGGCGACGCCTTCGCGATATACCGCCAGCAGCAGCTCTTCCTTCGATTTGAAGTGATAGTAAATCGATCCCGGGAGCATGCCCACCGCAGCGGTGATGCTGCGGATCGAGGTGCCGTCATAGCCCTTTGCGGCGAACATTGCAGCGGCTGTATCGAGCACCGCTTCGCGCCGACTTTCGCCGCCGCGCGCCTCGGCTTTGGGAGGTTGAATGAGACCTGTTTCAGTCACTTGGGGTGCGATTCCTGTGCGGCGCTTAATCGCGCTGTAGAATGATGACCGAGCAGGCCGCTTCGTCGAAGCCCATTACGCCGCCTCCGTTTTCGGCCAGCGCGGTGCGTGCGCCGCTGACCTGACGCGCGCCGGCCTCGCCTCGAAGCTGCAGCATAAGCTCGTCGATCATCGATAGCCCTGTGGCGCCGACGGGGTGCCCCTTGCTCACCAGCCCGCCCGAAAGATTGATCGGGATCGATCCGCCCAGCGCGGTTGCACCGCTTTCGGCCAGCCTGCCGCCCTCGCCAATGCCGCAAAAGCCGAGCATTTCGGACTGGTATAGCTCGCAAAACGAGGTCGCATCGTGCACTTCGGCAAGGTCGATGTCTTGTGCAGTGAGGCCCGCAGCTTTGTAGGCGCGCGTCGCCGCGAGCTGCGATAGCCCTGGCTCGTCGAGCGTGCGATACTTGCCCGCCGTCATCGTGCTGGCGGCGATGCGCACCGCGCGCGCGCGCACCGGATCTGGCTGGCGCGCGAGCCATGCACCCGAGCAAATCAGCGCGGCGGCGGCGCCATCTCCGATTGGCGCGCACATCGCGCGGGTGAGCGGCCAGCTAACCGGGCGATCCGCGAGCACATCATCGGCGGTTAGCGCGAACCGGTATTGCGCCTTGGGATTGTGGACCGAGGCGGTATGGTTTTTGGCGCAGGCGATGGCGATCTGGCGCGCGGTGGTGCCGTGGGCGCGCATGTGCCACGCGGCTTGCATGGCATAGGTATCCATAAAGATCGTGCGGCCCGGCCCCGGCGCGAAAGGTTTGCCCGCCGCTTCGCCGGCCTCGGCATAATAGGCGAGCCATTCTTCGCGGTCATACTGATCAATGCCGCCGTCAAACAGTTGCGTGGTTCGCTCGGGTGCGGCGGGCGAGAAGGTTTTTTCTACGCCGATGGCTATGCTGAGGTCGGTTTGGCCGCTGAGCACGTCTTTCCATGCGCCGTGGAGCGCGATCGAGGCGGTGGCGCAGCCGCCCTCAACATTGATTACCGGCACGCGCTCGGGGAACAACCCTTCGCGGACCAGCGGGGTGAGGCAAACCTGGCCGCGAATGCTGCCCTGCCCATCGGTCCACATCCCGCAATTGCCAAACCATGCCATGCCGATGTCGTTGCCAGTGGCAAGGCCCGCATCGGCGAGGACGCCCAGATAGACTTCGCGGGTCAAATCCTTGTGCGTGCGATCAGCGAACTTACCAAAGCTGCTGGAATAGCTGCCGACGATATAGGCGTCTGTCATTTGGCTTGCTCCGCCCATGCATCGCGAAGCGCGCGCTTCAACACTTTGCCCAGCGCATTGCGGGGAAATTCTGTGCGCAATTCGAGCGCCGTCAGCCGCTGGGTGCGCGCCAGCCGCTCGTTAGCCCACGCGAGCAGCGCCGCCGGATCGGGCGCGCCGCGCGGGATGACCAGCGCCAGCGGGGTCTCGCCCCATTTGGGGTGCGGAATGCCGATCACGGTAACGTCTTGCACATCGGGATGTTCGCCAATCACCGCTTCGAGATCGGCGGGGAAGATGTTGAAGCCGCCTGACAGGATCATATCCTTTTTGCGGTCAACGATATGGAGGAAGCCCTGCTCGTCAACATAGCCCAGATCGCCGCTGCGCAGGAAAGCCTCGCCCGCAGGGTCGCGCCACACGATCGCCTGGTTAAGATCGGGGCGGTTGTGATAACCGGCCATTGCGCCAAGGCCATTGCCGACGATCTCGCCAACTTCGCCGGGCGCGCACTCCTGATCATCATGGCCGACAATGCGCAGATCAAAGCCGATCACGGGACGGCCGACCGCACCGGGCCGGGATAGGTTATCGCCTGGTTTGCGCATCGTCGCAAAGCCTTCGCTGAATCCATAAAGCTCATAAACGTTCGGCGTTATCCGGGCGATGACGGCGTCGCGCGTATCGGGCCGCAGCGGCGATCCGGCGGAAAGCAGGCATTTGAGGCTGGACAGGTTATGCGCGGCGCATGCGGGGTCATCAAGCGTGACGATGCACTGGGTGGGGACCATGAATGCGTGGGTGACGCGGTGCTGCTCAATGAGCGACAAGGCCCCTGCTGCGCTGAACTGCTCCATGATGACAACCGTGCCGCCCATTAGCAGCGGCGGGAGGACCATGAACATGGTGCCGTTGGAATAAAGCGCGGTGGTGACCAGCGCGATGCTCTCACGCGACATGCCAAGCTCTAGCGCATTGGACCACGCGAAGTGGAGCCGCGCGCCGTGGCTTTGCACGATCCCCTTGGGCAAGCCGGTGGTGCCCGAGCTGTAGATGATATTGAAACGATCTTGCGCGCGGCTGCGCACGCCGGGATCGTCAGCGGCGGCGCGCGCCAGCATGGCTTCGCCATCATCCCAGCCCTCACCCGAAAAGCCGATGGCGATGCGGCGGACGCTGGCGGGGAGCGCGGCGGCCTCAACCAGCGCGCGGTTGGCGGCGCAAACGAAGACCGTTTCCGCCCCGCTATCGGCGATCATCGTTGCGACTTGCGGCGGGGTGAGCAAGCCGCTCACGGGCACCATACATGCGCCCGCCTTAACGATGCCAAACATCACTTGGAGCATATCCAGCGAATTGGTCATAACCAGCGCCACCGGCACATCATGCCCTGCCCCCAGCGCAAGCAAGGCATTGGCCACCCGGCTGGTGCCGCGATCAAACTCGCCCCAGCTCAGCTGCTGATCGCCGCAAATCGCCGCTATCCGATCGGGCGCAAAGCGGGCGTGCGTGGCCCAGATGCTCGCCAAACTGGTGGTTGCTGCCTCGATCATGGGTTGCCGATGCCGTGCATCATCCGGTTACCATCGGCATCGCACGCACGCCGCGCATGGTCAGCGTGTCCATATATTCGACCGTGCCCGGCGCTATCGCCAAATTGGGAAAGCGCGCGAGCAAGCGGCTGATGGCGATGCGCGCTTCGGCGCGGGCCAGCGGCGCGCCGAGGCAAAAGTGGATGCCATGATTGAAGGTCAGGTGCCGGTTTGGAGTGCGGCCGATATCAAACTTTTCGGCCGCTTCGAAAACCTCAGGATCGTGGTTCGCGGCATTGACCATTGCGAACACCCGGTCACCCTTACGCAAGGTCTTGCCGCGCATCTCAAACGCCTCTTTGACCACGCGCACCACAGCGCCGGTCGGCCCTTCATAGCGCAGCATTTCTTCCACCGCGCTGGCGATCAGCGATGGGTCGGCGGCCAGGCGCGTCTGTTGGTCTGGATTTTCCAGCAGCGCGCGAACGCCGTTGCCGATCAGATTGGTGGTCGTTTCATGCCCGGCAAACAGAAACAGAATGCACGATCCAATCAGCTCGTCCTCGCTGATCTGCCCGCTTTGCTGCAGCATCACAAAATGCGAGATCACATCGATGCGCGGGCTTGATTGCCGATCAGCGGCGGCGGCGCGAAAATAATCAGCCATCGCGATGACCCCTGCGCGGCCGGTTTCATACTTGTCGTCAGAGGTGGTCGCATTGCCCAAAAACGGCTGAAGCTGCATCGCCCAGTCGCTCAGCGTTTCCATATCGGCGCGCGGCACGCCGAGCAGATCCATGATCACGCTGGCGGGGAGCGGATTGGCAAACTCGCTGATGCATTCGAAGCGGCCATCGCCGCGCTCCTCGATCCGATCAAGCAAGCTGTCTGCCAGTTCGGCAATGCCTTGTTCCAGCCCGCGCATCACGCTGGCGGTGACGACCTTGTTCAACAGGCCGCGCAGCCGCGTGTGATCGGGCGGGTCTTTGAACACGACCCATGTGTTGAGATAGCGGATGAGATCGCGCAGCCGATTTTGCTCCCCGCCCGGCTGGCTTTCAAAGAACGGCGAGAGCCGGTCTGATGAAATGCCGGTGTTCATTTGCACCGATTTCACATCGTCGTGACGGGTCATTACCCAGCCTTTA
>JBBRXQ010000102.1:0-7625 GCA_038238515.1 Sphingomonadales bacterium
ATCTCGGCCAGCATCGCGCCCAGCGACACATCCTGACCGCCCAGAATATAGCGCTCACCGATCCGCCCATGATCGCGCGCGGCCAGATGCCCGGCGGCAACATCATCGACATGCACCAGATTTAGCCCGCATTCGACATAGGCGGGCATCCGCCCCGCCATCGCCTCGACAATGATCCGTCCGGTTGGCGTGGGCTTTACATCGCGCGGGCCAATCGGGGTGGAGGGATTGACGATCACTGCGGGCAGGCCCTGTTCGCGCACCATCTGCTCGACCAGTCGCTCTGCCGCGACTTTTGATTGTTTGTATGCGCCGACAGTGGTTTCCATTGATCCAGAGCGGTATTCGTCTGCCGCGCCCGCCGGATCGGGGATCAGCGTGGCGACGCTGCTGGTATAGACCACGCGCTCCACTTTGGCGGCGAGCGCGGCGGCCATGATCGTGCGCGTGGTTTCGACATTGTCGCGGATCAATTGCGCAGGGTCTGCCACCCACAGCCGATAATCCGCCGCGACATGAAACACATAGCGCGCGCCCGCTACTGCTGATGAAATCGAGGCGGGATCGCGCAGATCGCCGATGACGACTTCGGCATCGAGTCCGATCAGATTGCTGCGGTCGCTTTCTGGGCGCGCCAGCACGCGCACTCGCTCGCCTTTGGCCACGAGCGCGCGCGCGACGGCGGCCCCGACAAAGCCGGTTGCGCCCGTTACAAACACAAAATCAGCCGGTGAACGCGCAGCAGAACCCAATGCAATCCCTTTGCAACGGTGCAAACCATAGAGCCAAACGCCCCGGCAACATCGGACGATTAGTGGCGGCGGAACCCAAGCGCAACATGGAGTTTGCCGCAGAAGGTGCATCGAAGCGCATACGTTTTGCGCTCATTGAGTATTTACCTGCCGATGTTTTCCGCTAATTGGGGGGAACAACGGGGCGCGCGATGCCCAATTGCGCGCGATGACCGCCGATGGCCGCGGACTAAGGATTGAAGCACATGCGCTCTTTGTTTCTGCAAGGCCCTTCGTTCGATGGTTATGATGGCGGCGCGGGTGCGCGCTATCAGATGAAGCGCGAGGTTAAATCGTTTTGGTATCCCACATGGCTGGCGCAGCCCGCCGCGCTGGTTGAAGGATCAAAGCTGATCGATGCCCCCGCGCACGATCTGAGCTTTGACGATATAAAGCATGAGGCTTTTCAGCGCGATCTGGTGGTGCTCCACACATCGACCCCATCGTTTAAGCAGGACGTAAAGACGGCCGAGTTGCTGAAGGCGCTGAACCCCGCGCTGAAGATCGGGATGATTGGCGCGAAGGTTGCCGTGGACGCCGATGGCAGCCTTAAGGCCTCAGAAGCGATTGATTTCGTGGCGCGCAACGAGTTTGATTTCACGATCAAGGACGTGGCCGATGGGCACAACTGGGCGAACATCGATGGCATCAGCTATCGCAATAGCGAGGGCGTGATCGTCCACAATCAAGACCGCACGATGGTTACCAATATGGACCTGCTGCCGTTTGTTACGCCGGTTTATAAGCGCGATCTGGATATCCAGAAGTATTATGGCGGCTATCTGCTGCACCCCTACATCAGTTTTTACACCGGGCGCGGCTGCAAATCGCGCTGCACTTTCTGCCTTTGGCCGCAGACCGTGGGCGGGCACAACTACCGCGTCCGCTCAATCGGCCATGTGATCGACGAAGTAAAATATGTGATGAAGGCATTCCCGGAATCGAAGGAGATTTTCTTCGACGACGACACGCTGACCGACAATCTGCCGCGCGTGGAAGAATTGGCGATCGAGCTGGGCAAGCTGGGCGTGGTGTGGTCATGCAATGCCAAGGCCAATGTGCCATACAAAACGCTGAAAGTGATGAAGGACAACGGTCTGCGCGTGTTGCTCGTTGGCTTTGAGAGCGGCAACCAGAAGATATTGCACAACATTAAGAAGGGCCTGCTGGTCGAAGTCGCGCGGCAATTTGCCAAGGATTGCAAGACGCTGGGGATCAAGGTCCACGGCACATTCATTCTGGGCCTGCCCGGCGAAACGCGCGAGACGATTTTGGAAACATTGGCCTTTGCCAAGGAAGTGGACCCGCACACCATACAGGTTTCACTCGCTGCGCCTTATCCGGGCACATTCCTGTATAAGCAGGCGACCGAGAATGGCTGGTTTTCCGCCGAGCGCGATCTGCTGAACGACGACGGCAACCAGATCGCGCAGCTTTCGTATGAGAACCTGCCGGCCTCCGAAATTTTTGAAGCGGTCGAGATGTTCTACAAGAAGTTTTACTTCCGCCCGAGCAAGATCGCTGGGATCGTGGGCGAAATGATGACCGACAGCAACATGATGAAGCGCCGCCTGCGCGAAGGCGTGGAATTCTTCCGCTTCCTGCGCGACCGCAAGCTTGCTGCCTAAATCTTGACCCGCAGCCAATGGGCCGTCGTCGCCGCGATTGCTGCGACGGCGCTGGGTTTGGCCGTCACCATCGCACTCATTGCATCGGTCGGGTTTGATCAGGTGTTTGGCATTTTGGCGCGCATCGGGCTGGGGCGCTTTGCGGTCTATTGCGGCTGGACGCTGGTGATTCTGACGGTGATGGGGCTTGGCTGGCAGATGCTGACGCCGGGCGCCTCGCGGCTAACATATATCTGGGCGCGGACGATGCGCGAGGCGGCCACCGATGTGCTGCCGTTTTCGCAATTTGGCGGGATCGTGGTGGCGCTGCGCGTGTTGATCGCGCGCGGGGTGGCGCAGCCCACGGCCTATGCCTCGATCATCGCAGATCAAACCGCTGAGCTGGTGGCGCAGCTGGTTTATACGCTTTTTGGGCTGGCCGCGCTCGCGCTGGTGCTTAGCCATGCGCCGGGGGAAGCAAGAGGGGGCACGCCATTGTTGGGGCTGGCGCTGACCGGGTTTGGCGCGAGTGTGGCGGTGATCGCGCTGTTCGCCTTTGCGCAGGCGCCGATGCTGGCGTTTGCAGGGCGCATTGGCGGAACATTGCTGCCCGGATCGGCGGCGGCGATGGATGATGTGCGCGCAAAGCTGGCGGGGATGTATCAGCAGCGCGCGCGGTTGATCGCATGTTTCCTGCTCCATCTGACCGCATGGGTGGCGAGCGGGGCGGGCGCGGTGATTGTGCTGCGCACGATCGGGGCGGATGTGCCGCTGATAAACGTGGTCATTATCGAAAGCCTGATCTTCACGCTGCGCACCGCCGCGTTCCTGATTCCCGGCGGCATCGGCGTGCAGGAAGGGGCCTATGTCCTCATCGGCCCGCTCTTTGGCCTGCCTGCCGAAGCCGCACTGGCGCTATCGCTCGCCAAGCGCGCGCGCGATCTGGCGGTGGGCGTGCCCGCGATGCTGATCTGGCAATTGGGCGAGGCGCGCGGGGTGATGAAGGGTTAGGGGGCAGCATGCGATCAGCCGCCCTCTTTGCCAAACCCCGCTGCAATCTCAAGCGGCGTTGGCGCGAAAGTTGGCGTGGCGGCGAGTTCGCCTTGTTCGAAATAGGGCTCGGCTGCGACGGTGAGCGTTACGGGCAGGGCGGGCGCTGATGCGATGCGGGCGCTTGCGGCAATGGTTTCGCCCTTGGTGAGCCGGTTTGCCGCGCGGTTTGGCCGCCTCGCGATGCTGATGATCACGCCGCGCGCAAGCTCGCCCGCGGTGAATGCGTGGCCGGCTAGTTTGACGCTAAGGAGCTGGTCGAAGTCTGGCGCTTTGACGATCTGGTGCGCGAGGAAGAGTTCGGCGCCGTCGCCAAACAGGATGTAGGTCAGGTTTACCGGGCGGGACGGGGCTTTGGCTCCGCCGATCTCGCGCGCATAGACGATGCGGCCCGCCTTCACGTCTGCCCGGGCAAGTCCGGCGATGGCTTGGCCGCCGCGTTCGACATGGCCGCGATAGACTGTGCCGGGGAAACCTGCGCGCCGATCCTTGCCGGTGAAAAACCGCTTCAGGACAAAGTTTTCCTTTGGCTCAAGTGTGTACATCCCCGCACCGGGATGGCTCAGCCGGTCGGCAATGTAGAGTGCATTGCTGTCGGCCTGCTCGCTCTTCAGATCGACCGCCATAATCAGCTGGTAGCGATGCTCGTTGTGAAACATTGGCAGGTGGGAGGCAAAGATCGTTTTGGTGCCGACGAGCATCAAATTATGCTGGCCGCAATCGGGATTGGGGTTGGATCTGGCGGGGTCGCATTCGGCCGATTGCGCGGAGGCTGTGACAGGGCAGATGAACAATGAAGCGAGGGCAAGCATAAATACGCTGAGTTTAATGCCGCGATTGCAAGGTTTGTGCATGCCGTCTCCCCATGGTGCACCGCTGTGCAGCAATGAAGCCGCAGTCACCGCGCTACAATCGATGTTTAGGCCCCTCCCCTCGACCGGGAGGTGCATACGAGATTTTGATTCGTGCATGTTGGTACAACACATGGCAAGGCGGTATGGTGACGTTTTGAGCAAGATTGCGCGCAGGGACTGAAGGTATGGATCATGGCGGGGGGCATCATCGCCCGATTTCGCGCCGCTCGATGGTGATTGCGGCGGCTTCGACGGCGGTGGAATGGTATGATTTCACGCTGTATTTGTATGTTGCGACGGTGCTTTCACGGGTGATGTTTGGCGGGGGCGCGGGATCGGTGGGTGCGGTTTTGGCCGGGTTTGCGATTGCCTATCTGCTGCGGCCGCTGGGCGCGGTGGTGCTGGGCCATTACGGGGACCGGCATGGGCGGCGCAAGGCGATGCTGCTATCGATGGCGGTGATGAGCGCGGCGATGCTGGCTACCGCGCTGCTGCCGACATATGCCGCGATTGGCCCGGTGGCGGGGTGGCTGCTGCTCGTGCTGCGCTGCGCGATGGCGTTTGCAGTTGGCGGGGAATATACCGGCGTGGTGGCCTATCTGCTCGAAGGCGCGCCGCCCGAGAAGCGCGGGCTGATCACCAGCTGCGCGGCGGCGGCGAGCGAAGTGGGCGCGCTGATGGCGGTTGGGGTGGCGGCGCTGACCGTGGCGCTGGTGCCGCCGCCCGCGCTGGATACGTGGGGCTGGCGGATACCGTTTGTGGTGGGGGCGCTGCTGGCCGGCGCGGTGCTGCTGGCGCGCGCGAGCATGGAGGAATCGCCCGAATACGAGCGCCAGCGCGCGACCGGGACTGTGCCCCAGCGGCCAGTGCACCATGCGCTAACCCGGCAGCGCACGGGGATTGCGCGCGGGTTTGCGATATCGGCGCTGGGATCGATCACGTATTATGTTGGCATTGGCTATGTGCCGACATTTCTGACCTCGGTGGGGGAAATGAGCGAGGGGCTATCGCTGTGGCTTTCCACATTGGCGGCGCTGGCGGTGATCGCGGTGACCCCGCTGGTGGGCATGCTTTCGGATCGGATCGGGCGGCGGCCCGTGCTGATCGCGGTGGCGGTGGCGGGTGCGATCCTGCCGGTTACAATGTTTGCGCTGATGGCGGGCGGGGGTTTTTGGACCGCGCTGGGCGGCGCGCTGGTGCTTGCGTTATTGGGCGGCGCGGTGAGCGCGGTGGGCGCGGTGGCGACCGCAGAGCTGCTTTCGGGCGAGGCGCGGCTGACCGGGCTGGCGTTTGGCGTGACCAGCGCCACCGCGCTGTTTGGCGGGATAACACCGTGGGCGGCGCAGGCGCTGATCGCGGCGACGGGCTGGGCCTCTGCGCCGGGCGCGATGATCGCGGTGGTGGCGGCGGTGATCCTGCCGGTGCTGTGGCATATTCCAGAGACTGCGCCCGGAGCGACGGCGCGGCGGCAAAAGTTTGGCTTGGGGCAGGTTTAGGATTTCGGCCTGTCGCTTTGTCATGCGAAGGTGGCAAAGGCCTGCGCCATGACAACAACGCTCACACATTTGCAGCGGCTTGAGGCCGAGGCGATCCATATCATGCGCGAAGTGGTGGCCGAGGCAGCCAATCCGGTGATGATGTATTCTGTTGGCAAAGACAGCGCGGTGATGCTGCATCTGGCGCGCAAAGCGTTTTATCCCTCGCCGCCGCCGTTTCCGCTGCTCCATGTTGATACGACGTGGAAATTCAAAGAGATGTATGCGCTGCGCGATAAAGTACCCGAGCTGACCGGCATGCAATTGATCGTGCACCAAAATGCCGAGGCGCACGAGAAGGGCATCAACCCGTTTGACCACGGCGCGCTGCACACCGATATGTGGAAGACCGAGGGGCTGAAACAGGCGCTCGATCTGCATGGATTTGACGCGGCCTTTGGCGGCGCGCGGCGCGATGAGGAGAAAAGCCGCGCGAAGGAGCGCATCTTTTCATTCCGCACCGCAACGCATGGCTGGGACCCCAAGAACCAGCGGCCCGAGCTGTGGAATCTGTATAACGCGCGCAAGAATAAGGGCGAGAGCATCCGCGTGTTCCCGATCTCGAATTGGACCGAGCTGGATATCTGGCAGTATATTTATCTCAACGATGTGCCGATTGTGCCGCTCTATTTCGCCGGGGTGCGCCCGACATATATGTGGGAGGGCCAGCTGTTTATGGCCGACGATATTCCCCGGCTTGAGCGCGTGCTGGGGTATCGGCCGGAAATTACCGAACGCTCGGTGCGGTTTCGCACGCTGGGCTGCTTTCCGCTGACGGGCGCTGTGGAAAGCACGGCGAGCACATTGGCGGAAGTGATCCAGGAGACTTTGCTGACGACCACTTCGGAGCGGCAGGGGCGGATGATTGACAAGGACGCAGGCGGCGCGGGCATGGAAGTGAAAAAGCAGCAGGGGTATTTTTGATGGCCGAGGCGCAAGTTTCCGATCCGGCCTATGTTACCGAAGCGCTGATTGCATCGGACATTGAGGCTTATCTCGATCAGCATCAGCACAAGACGATGCTGCGGTTTATCACCTGCGGCAGCGTGGACGATGGCAAATCTACGCTGATCGGACGGCTGCTGTATGATTCCAAGATGATCTTTGAAGACCAGCTGGCGGCGCTTGAGGCCGATTCCAAGAAGGTGGGCACGCAGGGGCAAGAGATCGATTTTGCGCTGCTGGTCGATGGCTTGGCGGCGGAGCGCGAGCAGGGCATCACCATCGATGTCGCCTACCGGTTTTTCAACACCGAGAAGCGCAAGTTCATCGTGGCCGATTGCCCGGGGCATGAGCAATATACGCGCAATATGATCACCGGCGCGAGCACGGCGGATCTGGCGGTGATCCTGATCGATGCGCGCAAAGGCGTGCTTACGCAAACGCGGCGGCATTCGTATCTGGCGCATTTGATCGGCATTCGCCACATTGTGCTGGCGGTGAACAAGATGGACCTGATTGGCTATGATCAGGCGCGCTATGACGCAATCGTGGCGGATTATACCGAATTTGCGGGCAGCATCGGGATTGCGGCATTTACCGCCATGCCGATTTCGGGCTTCAAAGGCGACAACATCACCGCGCCATCGGCCAACACGCCGTGGTATTCTGGCCCAAGCCTGATCGCGCATCTGGAAGCGGTGGATGTGAACACAGCGGTGGACGCGCAAAAGCCGCTGCGGCTGCCGGTGCAATGGGTGAACCGGCCCAATCTGGATTTTCGCGGCTTTTCGGGGCTGATCGCGAGCGGCACGGTGCGGCCGGGCGATGCGGTGCGCGTGCTGCCCA
>JBBRXQ010000103.1:0-7614 GCA_038238515.1 Sphingomonadales bacterium
CAGCGCATGACCGGGATTTCTTCCTCGCGGTCGATGAACGCCTGAATCGGGTCGGTCACCAGATAGTGGTGCTCCATGTTGGTCACGGGAATATCGATCCCGGCCATCTGCGAGACCTGGCGCGCATAGCATCCCGCCGCGTTGACCACGATGCCCGCGCGCACGGTGCCGTTCGTCGTTTCCACATCCCATTCGCCGCTCGGCAATTGGGATAGGCCGGTAACAAGCGTTTGACGCACAATCGTCGCGCCCATTTGCTTTGCGCCAATCGCCAGTGCGTTGCAGATGCCCGAAGGATCGGCATGGCCATCGTCAAATGTACGCGCACCCGCGATCACGCCTTCGGTGGTGACGAAGGGATTGACGCGCCTGATTTCCTCTGGGTCGATGATTTCCATCGGAAAACCAATGATTTTTGAGTATCCAAGGATGTATTTGAACCAATCCAGCTCGCGCTCGTTGGTGGCAAAGCGGATGCCGCCCGATTTGTGCCAGCTCACATATTGGCCGGTGAGCCCTTCAAGCTGCGGATAGAGCTGGTTTGAATAGGCGTGCATCTTGGCAA
Source organism: Sphingomonadales bacterium (assembly GCA_038238515.1). Taxonomy (GTDB): domain Bacteria; phylum Pseudomonadota; class Alphaproteobacteria; order Sphingomonadales; family Sphingomonadaceae; genus Novosphingobium. Next base: position 566 of record JBBRXQ010000103.1, read on the forward strand.
GATTAAAGCTGCCGGTGATATTGGGACATTGCCCCGCCGCGTGCCAGGTCGAGCCGGACGTTAATTCGTCCTTTTCGATCAGCATGATGTCGGTCCAGCCAAGCTCGGCCAAATGATAGAGCAAGCTTGCCCCCATGATCCCGCCGCCGACGATCACTACCCGCGCGCTAGACTTCATCGTGCCCAATCCATCCCTTGGTGAGACCGGCAATCACACGCCGCGCCGCACTTCGCGCCCTAAGCAATAATGGCTGACCAGCGAAATCTATTCTGCAGATTAGCCAAATTTCTCGGTCTATGCCGGGCAGCCTTATGGATGCTGCGTGGGCGCTAGGGGAGGCTCCAAAAGTATCAGAAATCCAGCGGTTACGGTGAGTCCAGTCGCATTTGTGCAGATTACGTTTTGGCGTCTTCACCATTTTCGGAGAACGGACAGAGACGCAGCTTGGTCTGATGATCTTTAATCGCGCCAGCTCCATCAGGGCCAACGCCGCGATAATACAGCTTTTGCCACTTATCCGCAGGTGCCGCGTTTGGCCGTGCTTTCATCTCTTCATGAAACGCATTGCGCGATGCGCTCCACTGCTCAAACGCGGCCTTAAGATTGGGTGCATCATCAATCGGCGCAATCCGTGCGGAGAACCCCTCAATCGCGCTGCGCTCCACCGGCATCAGAAACGCGATCACCTCGTTTTCCTCAAAGCGCACCGCGTGGTTGGCACGGGTGAAGCGCCAGTTCATCGTGAAGGTGTAAGGCGACCAGTCGGTTTCGATCATGCCGCTGAGCGGGGCGATGGCGTCTTTCGCGCTGTTGGGCGGGCCGCCCACCGAAAGGTTCCAGCCCGGCGGCGTGCGAAACAGAGCGGGAATGTGAAACGTGACGGTTGCTTGCCCAAACAGCGCAACGGGCGCGGCATCGGGCGCAGTGCCGGGATCGACCGTGATGCTGACATCCTCAGGCCGCATTCCGCCATTCCACACCGCCGAAAACCCACAGGGAGCGAGCACCTCCCAACCATGCGCATTGGCGATATTCAGCGGCAAACAGCGATAGGCAAAGCTTTCGGGGCTGGCATCCATCCACTCCCGGCGCGGCGAGGCTGCGCGCAAGCGCGGGTTCCAGCCGGGAAAGACATAAGCGGTAAGTTCCATGGTCACAGTTTCACCGCACTGGCCAAGAAAAGGCAATCGATCATCTGAAACCCAGCTGGTGCAACAAAAAGACGCGGTGCTGCCGAATAAACAGCAGCACCGCGCAGGTTCGACAGACAGTACGCGGGTCGCAGCGCAGTGTCTGATCTCGGGCTAGGGAACCTTGGTGAAGGCGGTCACGCCGTTGGCGCTCCGCCCGCTTACGTGCAGTTCTTGCTGGCAGAAAGCGACTGGAGGAAGGTCATGCGCTGCTGACCGAGCTGCACCAGCTGGGCAGATTGGTCTGCAACCGGAGCCGGTGCGGGAGCAGCCGCTTCGACCGGCGGTGCCTTCTTCTTCTTGCCAAACATCCCGCCGACCAGTCCGCCAAGCATCGCGCCGCCGGGAATACGCGAAGCAAGCTGCTGCGTGGCAAAGCCGGTTGCGGCCTGCTTGGCGCCTTCAGCCGCGCCGCCGGGCGTTGATACGGCGCTGGCCAGCACGGCCAGTCCGCCGATGGCTGCACCCGATGTTCCGGGATTGATGCCGGCGCGCGCTGCCTGAACCTGAAGGTTGCCAAGTTGGTTGTTAAGCTGTGCCTGATTGATGGCCTGCGCCATGGCGTTGTTATTGCGATTATCCGCTGTTGCGGCGGCTTGCGCCTGAGCCTGTGCTTGCGCCTGAACTTGGGCCTGAGCCTGCGCCAAAGCCGCCGATTGTGCTGTTCCGGCCTTCGTTGAAGCTGCGGCAACCATATTTGCGGAGGTGACCATTTCTCCGGCCAACTGCATGCAGGTGAGCGTGGTGTCTGATGCCTGCGCTACGGCGAAGGCCGGGGCGGCGGTAGGAGCGATGGCGGTTTGGGCCTGCAATGGCGCGGCCGCGATGATCGCAATCAGAGCGATGCTGCTGGTGAACGTGTTGAAAGCGCGTGTCATGATTGGTTCCTTGCTGTTGTCTTTGAATGGTGTGTGGGAATGGTGTGGGGGAATGGTGTGTTGATCAGTTTTTCCTGAAGGCGGCCGCGCCTTGGACAGTATTCGCGGCACCAAACGAGCTGCCGCTGGGAATGATATTGTAGGCATAGCCCGCCACGGTTGCGCCGTTGCCGCCGAGCAAGCCATTGACCTGTGCCGAACATCCGCCAGTGCATGTGCTGCCCGCCAAACTACTCGCACCGCCCAACGAACTGGCAAATTCGGTCGTCGGATACGTTCCGCTCAGCGTTATTAGCCCAATCCCGCCGTTCGCAGGGGCCGCCGAACCGCCTGCTGTCTTAAACGTATAGCTCTGCCCGCCGACGGTTGCTGTGCCTTCGAGGCCTACTTTGCGCGCGGCAAAGTCGATGGCGAGGCCGCCCGTGAAAGTGCCAGGCGCCGCCGATCCATCCCCCAGCGTGGGAGCGGTTGCGCCTAGCAGAGTGTAGTTCGCGGTCCCCGTCGTGGGCACGTTGTAGGCCGGGTCCATCGAAACGATGTGGAACCCTTGATTGGCCGAGCGTATCGCCGAAGCGGTGCTGGCCGCGGCAAGCGTTCCCGCCGCAGTCCCGCCCGACCAGCGCGACCAGCCAATGATGGCGGCGCTCGTCGGATGCGTATAGCGGTCGCCAGTGACAGTGTTCGTAGCGCTCGAATAATCGTCCGTTGCCGGTGCGACGCGGTCCTTGAAATTGGTGATCCCGTTTGAGCCGTCATACATTGTGAGCACGTCGTAGCGGACATCACCGACGCCGCCGCTTCCGGCGAAGCTGACAATCTGGCTGCCTGCTGCGAACGGATTGCTGATTGGGATCGGGGGCGGAGTGACGATCGGCGTCGTGCCGGTCTGCCGGAAGATCGCAGCTCCGGTCAGTTCAAGCCCGGCAGGCGAGGCGTTGTAGGGCGCAACACGCTGTCCAACTGTGCCATAGACGAAGCTGGCCAGACCGCTATCGCCAAGGGCGAAGGTGAAATTCAGCGCGCACCCCGCGCATTCGTTGCCGCCCGGCGTAAGGCCGGGCACAGAAGTTGCGCTGGCAATGCCATTGCCACTTGAGAACATGAATAAGGAAGGCGCGGTCAGCCCGCCGCTGCTCTGATACCGCACGGTGCTGGCAGAGAAAAACTGCGGCGTCGCTGACACGGTGACGTCGACCCCCAATTTTGGCGCGCTGCCAAACAGCACGGCAAGCTGCCCGGTGAAACTTGACGCAGAGAGCGTGATCGAAGGATCCGACGTAAACACCGGGGTGGCCGCAACCAGATCATAAGTGGCAAGCCCGCTGCCGACACCGAAAATGGGCCGTGACGGCTTGCTGACAGAACCATAAACCAACCCCGGCGAACCCAGCAGCACCGCCCTCAGCGCTTCGTCGGTCGGCTGCGCGGCCGCGTTGAGCGTTGTCTGGGTAACTTCCCCGTTGATCCAGCGGCCGAGTTGCCAGCCGAATCCTGACTGGGCGTCGCTGGTCACTGCGCTGACGCGGGTAAACCGGCTTGAGCGGAGCGCGTTGAACGACGAGATTGCGCCGGTGGAGTCGTATTGGACAAACCCATCGGTAGAGCCGCTCTCCGAAATCCGGCCATTGGCCGCATTGATCAAGCGGTAATTCACTATGGGGGCGAAGCCGCCGAGCGGAGGCGCAGTGAGGCTGGCGTCGCCGTTTGGCAGGCTTGCAGGCACAGTCGTGGGCAGCGCGGCCACATTGGTGCTGCGGAATGAGATGGCACCCGTGATCGAGTTCGAAGCGCCGATCGAGAAGATGTAGCCCGCAGTGGCCTTGTCCTCGCCCGCCAGATATCCGACGACATAGCCGGTGCATGCAGTTCCGCCTCCGCGCCCGGCGCAGGCAATGTTGCCAGCCGTCGCGGTGCCATCGATATCGCCGCTAAACAGGCCGGAAAGCGAGATCCGCCCCGTTGTCCGCGTTATCGCCGAGCCCACAACAAGCCGGATCGTCTCCATGTTGTAGGTTGCCGGTCCGGCTGCTTCCGGCATCGTCACTGAAAAGCTGGTATAGAACCGGGGATCGGCACCGAACTGCACGTTGAAGGTGGCATTGTTAACTACCCCCATACCCGTCGTCCCGCTGCTGGTCGTCGGCCGTGTCGATCCGGTAAGGGTATAAGTGGCAAGGCCGCTTACGGGCAGGATGCCGACCGGCGCAGTTATCAGGTAGGCAACGCCTTGGTTCGGTCCTGCGACGAAGGGCGCTGTGCTGGTGCTCGTTTCCGATGACTGTCCATCGGTCCATCGCCCGATAGACAGCGTGGTATCGGCAAAGACATCGGCATTGGTCAAGGTGCCACGGTTGGTTGCGGTACCGCCAGCAGAACGGGTAAGCTGCTGGAGCCCACCAGTCGCATCCACGACCGCCGAGGCTCCCGCTTGTCCGGTGCCGAAGATAGGCCTGAGCCGCGAAGTCGCCGCCAGTGTCGCTCCGCCTGTACCGCTCGCCGGAGGAGTAGGTGTCGGGGTCGGGGTCGGAGTGGGTGTCGGTGTCGGAGTAGGTGTCGGGGTCGGGGTCGGAACTGCACCAACGGCGGTGCCGGTGGTCGCGACCACTGCGCCGCCGAGCAATCTGCCGAATGCTCCCGGAACCAAGGTCCCTATCGCATACGTGCCAGCGATCACATCCGACGCCGTGCCGCCGGTGTTAACATTGAAGATAATCTTGCAGTCGGCGGCGCAGCGGCTGTCGCTCGTGATCACGCTTGCGTTGCCAAATTGCGCCAGTGTGGTGCCACTGGCAAACATATCGAGCGATGGCGCGGCAAGCCCGCCGGGGGTTTCGTACTCATAGCGCTGCGGTCCGCCGTTGGTGAGCGTAAGAATGCCCGCCGCGCCGAATTTGGGCGCGCTGCCATAGGCGACGGCAAAGCCGCCCGTAAGCGACGCGGCGGTCACCGCGCTGCCATCAAAGAAAGTTGGCGTGGTAAAGCCGGCGATACCAAACGTCGCGATCCCGCTCGTCGGCAGCGCAGTCGGCACGGCGGTCGCATAAGCAAAGCTGATCCCGTCGTTCGGGCCATAGGTTTGCGTCGTTGTCGAGCTGCCAAAGGTCCGAGAGGTGGTGCCATCGGCATAGCGGCCGATGATCCAGTTGGACCCGGACTGGCCGTCGATCAGGCGAACGGTACCGAGCGCTACGACACCAAACTTCGTCACCGCGCCCAACGCATCAAGCGTAACCGTTAGCGGCCCAGCATCGCCAAAGCCACCGCCGGAATACTCCGCTGTAGTAGTTACAGGCGTTGGGGTTGGCGTGGGCGTGGGTGTTGGGGTCGGTGTTGGGGTTGGGGTCGGCGGAGGCGTAGGTGTCGGCGTTGGCGTTGGCGTTGGCGTTGGCGTTGGCGTAGGTGTCGGAGTTGGTGTCGGTGTCGGTGTCGGTGTTGGTGTTGCTGTCGGAGTCAGCAAGTTGTCGATCGCGGCGCGGTCAGCGGCAGGAACGCTGTCTGGCAGGCCGAGCGCAACGATGATCGCGCGCTGTGCAGCGAGCAGGGCTGCTGGTGCAGCTGCGTAATCCGCCGCAGTACCGCCCCCGGCAAGGAATCGGGCAAACGCCGCATAGCTTGCCGCAATCGCATTGGCCGAAAACCCGGCTGGTGTGCCGCCTGCCGCGATCAAGCCGTTATATGCGGCAATTTGCGATCGCTGTGCATCCGAGACAGAGGCAGGCAAGCCATCGGTGCTGAAATAGCTGAGGAGCGCGGGCAGAAATGATGGCGACACCGGGTTTGGTGTATCCAGCCGCAGCGCGTTCAGCGCAGTCGTTACCTGAGCCGCGCCGCTATCGCGTGTAAACCCGCCCAATGCGACGCCAGCGAGCGCCGCTGCCAGGTTCACATCGAGAAACGCATTGCTCACGCTGGGAAAATCAAACGCATTGCTGCTGGTCTGAAACGCAATCGCGCGCTGGAGCAGCGCGGCGGGGTCGCCGGCGCGATAGTTTATCAGCAGCGGGTTTTGCCCCACATCGAGCGGCGAAGACTCAAAACTTGCCGATCGCTGTTCAGCCGGAGCCGATACCGATTGCGCCCCTGCGGTGATGATCGGGCCGGGCGCGCGGCCAAAAGCCGCACGGAATGCCTGCCCAATGTCAAAGCTCTGTGTTACTCCGCCGCTGGTGACCGAGACTGTGCCGCCAAGCCCGCGACCGGTGAGCAGGCCAAGCGGATCGACATTAAAACTGGCGGCGGCGTCTGTGCCATTAACGCGCACGGTAATATCGCCGCGCACCATCACGTCGGCAGCGCCATCGGCCCCGGCGACGGCAGTAAATCGTCCGCGCGAAACCTGAACTTGCTGGCTGCTGGCGTCGAACACAGCATCGCCAACGATCGAAATGAGGTCGCCATCTGCGGTTCGCAGCTGGGTAATCCCGCCCTCGACGGTCACCTCGCCGATGGGTGCTGCGCCGCGCGATAAGACTATGCCGCCCGGCAACATCCCGGTGGAGAACACAACTTCGGCAGCGGCCACGGGTGTGGCGGCCAGCGCCAGTGCCAGCATCGAAGCACCAAGGCTAAGCGTGGTGGCGGAAGGAAGACGTCGCATGTTCGGTCCTTTGACTGTGCTGGGCATCAGAATTCTGCGCGAATGGCGACGGAAGCAGTCACCCGGCGATAATCATACAAGCTGAAGTTGCTGAAATTGCGCGTATAAGTTGCGCGGGGGCGCAAAGTGATCGCTTGATTGAGCGAGTATCGCAGGCCCACCGAGGCATCGATCTGGGTGTCGCGCCGTCCGCCCAAAAACAGCGGGTCTGATCCAGTGTAGCCGCGATGCTCTGCGCCCAGCGAGCCATTGATGTTCAGGCCGGTGGTCAGCGGCACATCCGCGCCGATGCTACCCGTTACGAAACCGAAGCCAAGGTGGCGCGCCGTCTGATCGCGCGGTGCCTCACGCCCGCCGCCAATGCTGCCGAACACGGTGCGATC
>JBBRXQ010000104.1:0-7515 GCA_038238515.1 Sphingomonadales bacterium
GCCGCGCCCAATCCGGCGTGGGACGCCAAAAATCCCGATCCGGCCACGAGCAACGCGCCCTACCGGATTTACAACATCGGCAATAACAACCCAGTCAAGCTCACCGAATATATCGCCGCGCTCGAAGATGCGATCGGGCGCAAGGCGACACAAAACCTGATGCCGCTGCAGCCGGGCGATGTGCCCGATACTTTCGCCGATGTGTCGGGGCTAGAGCGCGAGCTGGGCTACAAACCCACAACCAGCGTACGCGAAGGCGTGGCCAATTTTGTGAAGTGGTATCAGGAATATATGCCCGCAGAGGCATAACATCACGCTCCGCCATGCTCGCCTAACTGGAGGCCATAAGAAAATTGCATACGTTGCGCCACTTTGTCCGGGCGTATAGGCGTAGCCGATGGTGAGCTTTGACGATATTGTTGCCGCCCATGCACGGCGCGAAGGGCCTTTGCTGCCCATTTTGCATGATATTCAGGCCGAGTATGGCGAAGTTTCGGAAACCGCGATCCGCGCGGTCGCTGCCGCGCTAAATCTCACCCGCGCCGAAGTGCACGGCGTGGTCAGTTTTTACCACGATTTTCACGAGGCCGCCGATCCGCGCCCGGTGCTGAAGCTGTGCCGCTCCGAAGCGTGTCAGGCGCGCGGGGTTGAGGCGCTGGCGGCGGGGCTGCCCACCGAAGGCCCGGTCAAGGTCGAGACGATCTATTGCCTCGGCCTGTGCAGCGTCGGCCCCAATGCGATGGTCGCGGGCAAAGTTCATGCGCGCTTGAACAGCGCCAAGCTGGCCCACTTGATGGAAACGCTGGTATGAAAATTGTGCGGATCAGCGACGATGCGCTGGCGCTCGCTTGCGGCGCTGATGATGTTGCGGCGGCGTTTGCAGCGGCGGGTTGCACTGTGGAGCGCGTATCAAGCTGGGGCATGCATTGGCTTGAGCCGCTCGCCGAAATCGATGGGCAGGGCTTCGGCCCGCTCGATGCCGCCGATGTCGCGGCGGTGATCGCGCTCACCAGCGCCAAAGCCATTGGCGCTATTGCCGATCATCCCTTCATCGCGCGCCAGCAGCGCTTCACATTCGCGCGCGCCGGGCAAACCCGCCCGCTGAGCCTTGAAGACTACGCTGCCACCGGCGGCTGGGCTGGCCTTGCCAAAGCGCGCGCGCTCGGCCCCGAAGATACCATCGCCGAGGTTACCGCATCTGGCCTGCGCGGGCGCGGCGGCGCGGGCTTTCCGGCGGGAACCAAGTGGGCCACCGTCGCGCGTGCGCAAGGCGATCGCAAGTATATCGTCTGCAATGCCGACGAAGGCGACAGCGCGACTTTTGCTGACCGGATGGTGATGGAGGGCGATCCCTTCATGCTGATCGAGGGCATGGCGATCGCCGGGCTGGCGGTCGGCGCGCTCAAAGGCTTTGTCTATATCCGCAGCGAATATCCGCATGCCATCGCCAAGATGGAGGCGGCAGTCAGGGCTAGCGCGCATCTGGTCGCGCCGTTCGACGTTGAAATCCGCACGGGCGCTGGATCATATGTCTGCGGCGAGGAAACCTCGCTGCTCAATAGCCTTGAGGGCAAGCGCGGCGAAGTGCGCGCCAAGCCGCCATTGCCCGCGCTCGAGGGCCTGTTTGGTAAGCCCACCGTGGTCAACAATGTGCTCACGCTGGCCGCAGTGCCGTGGATCATGGCCCATGGCGGCGCGGCTTATGCGGCGGTCGGCTTTGGCCGCTCGAAAGGCACGATGCCGATCCAGATCGCGGGCAATGTGAAGCACGGCGGACTGTTTGAAGTGGGCTTCGGGATCACGCTGGGCGAACTGGTCAACGAGATTGGCGGCGGCACAGACTCTGGCCGCCCAGTGCGCGCGGTGCAGGTTGGCGGGCCGCTCGGCGCGTTCCATCCGCCTGCCGATTTTCATCTGCCATTTGATTACGAAGCCTTCGCCGCCGCCGATGGCCTGATCGGCCACGCCGGGCTGACGGTGTTTGACGATAGCGCCGACATGAGCAGTCTGGCGCGCTTTGCCATGGCGTTTTGCGCGGCGGAAAGCTGCGGCAAATGCACCCCTTGTCGCATTGGCAGCACGCGCGGGGTTGAGCTGATCGACCGTATCCGCGCGCGCAAGCCCCGCGCGGCAGACAAGGTCGAGGCGCTGCCGCAGATGCACAATGCGCGCAAAGGCGAACGCTCGCTGGCCGAAGAGGTCACGCTGCTTGAGGATTTGTGCGAAACAATGAAGTTCGGCTCGCTCTGCGCGTTGGGCGGGTTCACCCCCTATCCGGTGCTCTCGGCGCTGAAGCATTGGCCCGAGCACTTCGGGCAAGGCAAACCATGATCCTCGGCGCGGTGCTGGCAGGCGGCCAATCCAAACGCTTTGGCAGCGACAAGGCGCTGGCAGAGATAGGCGGACAAAGCCTGCTCGCGCGCGCGGTGCAATCGCTCGCAGCGCAATGCGATGCGGTCGTGGTGATCGGCCGCGTGGCTGCACCCGCGCCAACCATCCCCGATTGGCCGCGCCCCGGCATGGGCCCGCTGGGCGGCATCGCGGCGGCGCTGCGCCATGCGCAGGCCAATGGCTATGACGCGGTGATGACCTGCGCGGTCGATAGCGTCGGGCTCGGCCCCGATGCGCTCGCGCAGCTATCGCCGCCGCCTGCCTATTGCGAAAATCAGCCGGTAATTGGGCTATGGCCCGCTTCGGCGGCGGACGCGCTCAATGCGCTTATCTCCGGCGAGGGCAAACATTCGATGCGCCGCTTCGCCGAAATGATCGGCGCGCGCGCGGTGCAATTGTCCGCAATTCCTGCTAATATCAACACACCGGCGGATCTGACAGCCGCCGAGGAGCGCCATCATGGGTTATGAACGGGCCGGTTATCAAAAACAGGCGGACTTCGGCACGCCCGAGGTTAAGTCTGACATCACCATCACCGTCAATATCGACGGGCGGGCGATCAGCGTGCCCGCCGGCACCACGGTGATGCGCGCAGCTGCGCTCAGCGGCGGTTCGATCCCAAAGCTTTGCGCCAGCGACAATCTCAAACAGTTCGGCTCGTGCCGCCTGTGCCTCGTCGAGATCGACGGCATGCGCGGCACCCCTGCCTCGTGCACCACGCCGGTGGCCGAGGGGATGCAGGTCCATACCCAAACCGCGCGCCTGCAAAAGCTGCGCAAAGGCGTGATGGAGCTTTATATTTCAGACCATCCGCTCGATTGCCTGACCTGCAGCGCCAACAACGATTGCGAGCTTCAGGATCAGGCGGCGGCGGTCGGCCTGCGCGATGTGCGCTATGGCTATACCGGTGAAAACCATCTGGGCGAGGCTACCGACACCTCAAACCCTTACTTTGATTTTGATCCTTCCAAATGCATCGCCTGCTCGCGCTGCGTGCGCGCCTGCGATGAAGTGCAGGGCACTTTCGCGCTCACCATCGAGGGGCGCGGGTTTGGCAGCAAAGTCAGCGCTGGGTTGGCGACAGACAGCTTCCTCAGTTCAGAATGCGTCTCGTGCGGTGCCTGTGTTCAGGCCTGCCCAACTGCGACTTTGCAGGAAAAAGCGGTCAAGGAAATCGGCAAGCCCGAGCGCGCGGTGGTGACGACTTGCGCCTATTGCGGCGTCGGCTGCACCTTCCGGGCCGAAATGCGCGGCGAGCAATTGGTGCGGATGGTGCCGTGGAAAGACGGCAAGGCCAATCGCGGCCACTCCTGCGTCAAAGGCCGCTTCGCCTGGGGCTATGCGCAGCATCAAGAACGCGTGCTCTCGCCGATGATCCGCGAGAGCATCGATCAGCCGTGGCGCGAAGTGACTTGGGAAGTCGCGCTGGCCTACACCGCCAGCGAGCTAAAGCGCATTGCCGCGCAATATGGCCGCAATGCGCTGGGCGGGATCACCTCCAGCCGCTGCACCAACGAGGAAACATTCCTCGTGCAGAAATTGGTGCGCGCGGGCTTTGGCAACAACAATGTCGATACCTGCGCGCGCGTGTGCCATTCGCCCACCGGCTACGGCCTGAAAACCACCTTTGGCACATCGGCGGGCACGCAGGATTTCGATAGCGTCGAGGATAGCGACGTGATGCTGGTGATCGGCGCGAACCCCACTGACGGCCATCCCGTGTTCGCCAGCCGGATGAAGCGCCGTTTGCGCAAAGGGGCCAAGCTGATCGTGGTCGATCCGCGCCGCACCGATCTGGTGCGCAGCCCACATCTTGAGGCCGATTTCCACCTGCCGCTGCGCCCCGGCACCAATGTCGCGGTCCTAAGCGCGATGGCGCATGTGATCGTGACCGAGGGTCTGGTCGATGAGGCCTTCGTGCGCGAGCGCTGCGATTGGGACGAGTTCAGCCACTGGGCCGAATTCGTCAGCCAAGAGCGCAACAGCCCCGAATTCCTCGCCCCAGTCACCGGCGTATCCGCCGCCGATCTGCGCGGCGCGGCGCGGTTGTTCGCCACCGGCGGCAATGGCGCGATTTACTACGGCCTCGGCGTCACCGAGCATAGCCAGGGCTCGTCCACCGTGATGGCGATTGCCAATCTGGCGATGGCAACGGGCAATATCGGGCGGCGCGGCGTCGGCGTGAACCCTTTGCGCGGGCAGAACAACGTGCAGGGCGCATGCGACATGGGCAGCTTCCCGCACGAGCTTTCGGGATATCGGCATGTTTCGGATGCCGGCGCACGTGCGCTGTTTGAGGCAGAGTGGGGCGTGGCGATCGATCCCGAACCGGGTCTGCGCATCCCCAATATGCTCGATGCCGCGACCGACGGCGAATTTAAGGCGATCTATATTCAGGGCGAGGATATCCTCCAGTCCGATCCCGATACCAAGCACGTGGCTGCGGGTCTGGCCGCGATGGAATGCGTCATCGTCCACGACTTGTTTCTGAACGAAACCGCGCATTATGCGCATGTGTTTCTGCCGGGATCGAGCTTCCTTGAAAAGAACGGCACCTTCACCAATGCCGAGCGGCGCATCCAGCCGGTGCGCAAGGTGATGGAGCCCCTCAACGGATACGAGGATTGGCAGGTAACGCAAGAACTGGCCCGCGCGATGGGGCTCGATTGGAGTTACACGCACCCGCGCGAGATCATGGACGAGATCGCGCGGCTCACCCCTTCGTTTGCCGGGGTCAGCTTTGCGCGGCTCGATGCCGAGGGTTCGCTGCAATGGCCGGTTAACGATGCCGCGCCCAATGGCTCGCCGATCATGCATGTTGATGGGTTTGTGCGCGGCAAGGGAAAATTTGTCGTCACGGACTATGTGCCAACCGACGAGCGCACCGGGCCCCGCTTTCCGCTGCTGCTCACCACCGGGCGCATTTTGTCGCAATATAATGTCGGCGCGCAAACCCGGCGCACTGCCAATTCTGTTTGGCATAGCGAAGACCTGCTCGAAATTCATCCCGAGGATGCCGAGAATCGCGGGCTCAAATCGGGCGATTGGGCGCGTTTGGCCAGCCGCGCGGGCGAGACGACTTTGCGCGTGACAGTCACCGACCGGGTGGCACCTGGCGTGGTTTACACTACCTTCCATCACGCAGTAACTCAGGCAAATGTCGTCACGACGGACTTTTCGGATTGGGCGACCAATTGCCCCGAATACAAAGTGACCGCCGTCCAGATCACTCCGTCGAACGGCCCGACCGAGTGGCAGGAAAATTATCAAGCGCTTTCGCAGCGCGCGCGCCGGATCGAAACGCAAGAGGCGGCCGAGTGAGCGCTGACACTGGCGACCGGCTGGTCTACATGGTCAACCAGATCGCGCGGAATGTAACGCATGAGCCCGATCCGGCCAAGGTGATTGCCGATCATATCACTGCGTTCTGGTCGCCCCGGATGAAGACGATCTTTTTTGATTGGATCGCGGCGCACGGGGCAAACGGGCTGGCTCCTGCGGCGCAAGCGGCGCATGATCTGCTGGCTGGCGCAGGCGCGGATGCCGCCTGAAGGCACCGCGCCGCGACAGTTTCGCGAACACTTCGCCGATGGCCGCGCGCCCGCTTCGCGCGAACGCGCGCTCGCCATCGAAGCCCCCGTCGCGATCGAGATCAACGGGCTCGGCTATGCGGTGATGATGGCCACCCCCGCCGATTTCGCCGATTACGCGCTGGGCTTCTGCCTCTCCGAACAGCTCATCAGCGCGCCCAATCAGATCCTGTCGGTCGAAGCCAGCGAGGTGCCCGCAGGCGGCTGGATGCTGCGAATCCAGCTGATCGCCACCGACGCCGCCCCGCTGATGGAGCGCGCCCGCCTCCGCCTGTCCGAAGGCAGCTGCGGCCTCTGCGGCATCGAAAGCCTGGAGCAAGTGCTGCGCCCCCTGCCGCCCATCACCGCGCGGCTGGATGTGGCAGACGCCGCGATCTTCGCCGCCGTCGCCGCCTTGCCCACGCTCCAGCCGCTGACGCGCGCCACCCACGCCGCCCACGCCGCCGCGTTCTGTGGGTGCGATGGCACGATCCGGCTGGTGCGCGAAGATGTCGGCCGCCACAACGCGCTCGATAAACTGCTCGGCGCGATGGCCCACGCCGGGCTGAGCGCAGGTGAAGGCTTCATCCTGCTCACCGCGCGCTGCAGCTTCGAACTGGTGCAAAAGGCCATCCTTGCAGGCTGCCCGCTGCTGGTCACAATCTCGGCAGCCTCAACGCTGGCCGCCGATCAGGCAGCAGCGCACGGGCTAAAGCTGGTGTCGTTGGCGCGCGGCGACAGCTTTCTGGCAGGTTAAGCGGAGCGGCCATCCCACATCCTCCCCATTTGTGCTGCGCAAAAATAGGGAGGACTGCCGAGGGGCGCGAGCAAATTCAGACCTTAGTGGTGGTCTGCGATTGGCGAACAGCCCGAACCAGCTAGATGGCACAAATTGGGTGGATTCCTGCCGGTTCGGTTTTGAGCCAGACGCATGGGTGGCGGACACGCACGTTTTGGTTTTTAAATCGGTTAGAGGCCGTTGACGCCAGCACCTTAGTGTGATGTCATTTGGTCTTCGATTGGACTGAGATTGTACGCCTAGTTTCTAATGAGGGCGGATTTATGAGTGATCGGCTAATTTCAGATCGTGCTGATCTGACAAGGTTCATTGAAGCCTCCGGCGGCGGACCACATTACGTCTATGTTTTGCGTATGCCGGACAGGGAACCAAACTATGGTGGGTTGGGCACCCCTTTTTATGTTGGGATTGGGCAAGGGACGCGGCTGTTTGCCCATGAGGACGAAGCTCGGGATGCGGCACGTTCTGGTGCCAAGGTAGAGACCATCCGGTCTATCTGGTCCAAGGGCGGAGAGGTTGTCCGCACCATTGATAGCATCCATGCTGTCGAACCGTGGGACCGCGAAGAGGAACTAATAAACTCTATCGGTCGGCTAGCTGAGGGCGCTGGTCCGCTAACGAATGCTCAAACCTACGCTCCTTCGCTTAAGCTTGATGGTATAGAGCACCGCAAATATGCAGCTAATCATGCATCCCATGATGGGAATGCTATCCCGGCAAAATTTAAGCTGCGGCACACCCGGTTGATGGCAGGCC
>JBBRXQ010000105.1:0-7510 GCA_038238515.1 Sphingomonadales bacterium
AGGTGGCCGGGCGATTTCCAGCGAACGACGATGTTGCGGTGCTCGCCGCTGAGGCGGTGATGGACACCAGCCCGTGGAATTATTGGCAGGCGGACAAACGCACACCGCTGGGCCGCAGCGGCGATGCAGTGCGGCTGATCGAGATGGTGATGGCGCGCAATCCGGCCAATCTTCAGGCATCACATCTGTATATCCACCTGATGGAAAACAGCGCCGATCCGCGCCGGGCCGAGGCAGCGGCAGACCGGCTGGCGCTGCCGCAGGCGCCGAGCGCGGGGCATCTGGTGCACATGCCGGGGCATATTTTTGAGCTGCTCGGCCGTTATGCGGATTCGATCCGCGTTAATGTTGCGGCGGCGCGCGCGGATGAGGCTTATATCCGGCGCACCGGCGACCACGGCCTTGTTCGCTATGGCTATTATCCGCACAATGTTCACTTCATCGTCACCTCGGCGCAATTGGCGGGCGACATGCGCACCGCGATGCGCGAGGCGCGCCGTCTGCGCACGCTGCTCGATCCGGAGACTTCGGCCCGGATCGCGTGGGTTCAGGCGATTGATGCGGCGCCCTATTTCGCGATGGCGCAATTTGCCGCGCCCGCCGCCATCCTGGCCATGCCGCCCGCCGATCCGCGCCTCCCTTATGCCGCCGCAATGCGCCATTATGCGCGCGCTGTTGCATTGGCGCAGCAGCAAAACCGCGCAGGCTTTGAGGCCGAGCTTGCCGATTTGGCCAAGCTGCGCGCGTCAGGAGCGTTTGCCGCGATGATCGAGCAGGGCGTGCCCGCGCCCGATCTGCTGGCGCTGGCCGAGGCGGCGGCGCGCGGGCGGTTTGCCTTTGCGCGCGGCGATTATGAGAGCGCCGCGCGGTTTTATCGCGCGGCGATGAAGCATGAGGGCCAGATCCCGTATCAAGAGCCAGCCTATTGGTATTATCCCGTCAGCCAGTCGCTCGGAGCCGCGCTTTACCGGGCGCGCCATTTCGCCGAAGCAAGCCAAGCGTTTCGCGCGGCGCTGGCGCAAACGCCGCACAATGGCTGGGCGCTGTATGGATTGGCGCAAAGCGAGCAGGCGCAAGGCCATGCGCCCGAGGCCGCCGCCGCGCGCCGGGCGCTATCGCGGGCATGGCTGGGCGAGCGATCATGGCTGAAGATGGAGCGGCTTTAAGCTGACTGTTCCTACAGCCGCGTCCGCAATTCAGCTTTCAGCATGAACAAAAAGCCTATGCTTTGCGCCGATTGACAGCTTGGGCGCTTGAAAGCAAAGAGACACCGCATTGATCAGCCCGCCACCTTATTGTCTGGACGTAGTGACTTGACCGAAACCATGCTTTCCGCGCTGCCGCTTGAGCCTACGGGCAGCCTCTCGGTCGAGACGGTGCTGTCGGTTACGCATTGGAACGAGCATCTGTTCAGCTTTACCGTGACACGGTCGGCCAGCTTTCGCTTTCGATCAGGCGAATTTGTGATGATCGGCCTGCCGGGCGAGGGCGGCAAACCGCTGCTGCGCGCCTATTCGATGGCCAGCCCTTCGTATGACGAGACGGTGGAGTTCCTTTCGATCAAAGTGGCCGATGGCCCGCTCACCTCGCGGCTGCAGAAAATTGTGGTGGGCGATAAGATCTATCTGGGCCGCAAGCCCACGGGCACGCTGGTGGCCGATGCGCTGATCCCCGGGCGGCGGCTGTTTCTGCTGGGCACGGGCACCGGCCTCGCACCGTGGATGTCGATCATCCGCGATCCCGATATCTACAACTTGTTTGAGCAAATCGCGGTGGTCCATTCGGTCCGCCGGGTGAGCGATCTGGCCTATCGCGATATGCTGGAATCGTTGTTAGCCGATGATCCGCTGGTGAGCGAAGAGGCAGCGCAGCAGCTGACATATATCCCCACGGTAACGCGCGAGCCGTTTCACACCACTAGCCGCGTGGAGGGCCTGATGCTCGATGGCACGCTGTTCCAGGGGCGGCTGGGCGAACCCAAAAAGTTTGATCCCGCGCATGACCGCGTGATGATGTGCGGATCGATGGGCATGCTTAAGGAAACCGCGGCGATGCTCGATACCATGGGTTTTGCCGAAGGTTCGAACTCACGGCCCGGCGAATATGTGATCGAGCGGGCGTTTGTCGGTTAAGCATTGCGGCACCGTTGATTGCCTGCTGGCATAGAGAACATTTTCCTACAGCGCCGCAATAATGCACTTGTGCATTCAGCGGTATTTGGGAATTTGGATGGCTTTCGGGCTTCGCGGGGAGGGCACAAGTTACTCTCGCTGGACTGTGTCAACTTCGTCAACCAAACTCGCATTTCGCAGCACACGGTATCATATGGGCATGCTCTCTCGTCCATAATGACACCGCACCTAGTTGCTGCTAATGGCGCGGGATGACTGACCTTTCGCTGATCCGCAATTTTTCGATTATCGCGCACATTGACCACGGCAAATCGACGCTGGCCGACCGGTTGATCCAGTATACTGGCGGGCTCACCGCGCGCGAGATGAGCGAGCAAGTGCTTGATAATATGGATATCGAGCGCGAGCGCGGGATTACTATCAAGGCGCAGACGGTGCGGCTGGAGTACCCCGCGAAGGACGGCAAAACGTATCAGCTCAATCTGATGGATACGCCCGGCCATGTCGATTTCGCCTATGAGGTGAGCCGCAGTCTGGCTGCGTGCGAAGGTGCGCTGCTGGTGGTCGATGCGGCGCAAGGCGTCGAGGCGCAAACGCTGGCCAATGTCTATCAATCGATCGAGCATGATCATGAGATCGTGCCGGTGATTAACAAGATCGACCTGCCCGCCGCCGAGCCCGAAAAGGTGCGCGCCGAGATCGAGGAAGTGATCGGGCTGGATGCCAGCCAAGCGGTGCTGACCAGCGCCAAAGCGGGAATCGGCATCGAAGAAGTGCTCGAAGCCATCGTGACCCGCATCCCCCCGCCGGGCGGCGACCGAACCGCGCCATTGAAGGCGATGCTGGTCGATTCCTGGTATGATCCTTACCTCGGCGTGGTCATCCTCGTCCGCGTGATCGATGGCCTGATCAAAAAGGGTCTGTCGGTTAAATTCATGGCGGGCGGCACCGAGCATTTGATTGACCGCGTGGGCTGCATGCGGCCCAAGCTGGAGGTGCTGGAGGAACTGGGCCCCGGCGAGATCGGCATCATCACCGCGCAGATCAAGGAAGTGGCACAGGCGCGCGTGGGCGACACGATCACCACGGTGAAGAATGGCGCGCTCAAAGCATTGGCAGGCTTTAAGGAAGTGCAGCCGGTGGTGTTTTGCGGGCTATTCCCCGTCGATGCCGCCGACTTTGAAAAGCTGCGCGAGAGCATTAGCCGGCTGCGGCTGAATGACGCCAGTTTCAGCTTTGAAATGGAAAGCAGCGCGGCGCTGGGCTTTGGCTTTCGCTGCGGGTTCCTTGGGCTGCTCCACCTTGAAATCATTCAGGAACGGCTGACCCGCGAATACGATCTTGACCTCATCACCACCGCGCCGAGCGTCGTCTACCGGCTGACGATGAACGACGGCAGCGTGCAGGAATTGCACAACCCGACCGACATGCCCGATCCGGTGAAGATCCGCACGATGGAAGAGCCGTGGATCAAGGCGACGATCTACACGCCCGATGAATACTTGGGCTCGATCCTCAAGCTCTGCCAAGATCGGCGCGGCATCCAGACCGGCCTCACCTATGTGGGCGGGCGCGCGCAAGTGGTGTATGAACTGCCGCTCAACGAGGTGGTGTTCGATTTCTACGACCGCCTGAAAAGCATCAGCCGGGGCTATGCCAGCTTTGATTACGAGCAAATCGGCCTGCGCGAAGGCGATCTGGTCATGATGAACATTCTGGTGAACAACGAACCGGTGGATGCGCTGAGCATGGTCGTGCACCGCAGCCAGGCCGATCCGCGCGGGCGCGGCCTGGTCGAGCGGCTCAAAGACCTGATCCCGCGCCACATGTTCAAAATCCCGATCCAAGCCGCGATCGGTGCCAAAGTGATCGCGCGCGAAACGATCAGCGCGATGCGCAAAGACGTGACCGCCAAATGCTATGGCGGCGACATCAGCCGCAAGAAGAAGCTGCTCGACAAGCAGAAAGAAGGCAAGAAGCGCATGCGGGAGTATGGCAACGTGTCGATCCCGCAGGAAGCGTTTATTGCGGCGCTGCGGATGGGGGAGGAGTGACGAGCGCCCGAATGTAAGCGAGGATTTGCGCAGCAAACCGGAGCTTAGATTCGATCAGGCGCCGTCCGGCCGGGGGCCGGGAGCAGAGCGAACCGAGCCCTTCGACGACGCGGCTCTGCAGCGTCCCCTTGCTTGTTTCCTTCCTAAGAAAGTCCACAAAAAGATGCGAGGGCCATTGCCCTCGCGCTCCCGGAAATCGCAATCCCCCTCAGCGCAGCAATTCCCCCACCAGCGAAGGCCGTCTCGCGATCATCGCCAGCAAGACCTGCGCGGGGCCAGTGGGTCGGCGGCGGCCATGTTCCCAATTGAGCAGCGTGCCCTTGGCCACGCCGATGCTGCGCGCGAACGCGCCTTGCGACAGGCCAGTGCTGGCGCGGATCGCGGCGACATCGACGGCGGGCACTTCGACATGGTGGACAACCGCCCCGGTCTTCGCCCCGCGCGCGAAAGCCAGCGCCTCGTTCAGCCCTTCCATCACGCTTTCAAAGGCTTCGCTCATGATCTGGCTCCATATGTTGCAAGAAGTTCCTTGCTGAGGGCGACCGCCGCTGCCTGTTCAGCCTTGGTCAGATTGGCTTTCTCGTTCTTGGCGAACACCGTCAGTAGAAACAGCGGCATAGCCTCGCTCCCGAACACGTAAAGCGTGCGGTAGCCGCCGCTCTTCCCGCCGCCCTCGCGCGCTATGCGCACCTTGCGCAAGCCGCCGCCAAGCGCGATGTCCGCCTCAGGGTTGGCAGCCAGAAACGTGACGATCCCGCCGCGCTCTTCATCGGACATGATCGCCTTGGCGCGCCGCAGAAACTCGGGCAGTTCCACGATGGTCTGCAAGATTGTTATTCCTGCCACTTATACGCCAATGGCTTATAGGTCAATGGCGTATAACACCGGAACAAAGCCCATCCACGCAAACATCCCCAAAAGCCCTCTCCCCGGTGGAGAGAGGGCTGGGTGAGGGGGATCCACGCTGGACGGCGAAGAGCAAGATGCGAGGGCCACCGCCCTCGCGCTCCCACGTGTTTGGCGATATGGTTCGTTGTTTGGTTGGATTCGGAAGAAATCCGCCTTGTTTAGGGGTTAAGTAAAGTGTCACCGTAATTGGCGCGGTTTCGCAGGATGAACATCGGCAGCCGGTCGTTATAGACCATGCGGCTGCCGACGACTGCGCCGAAATGGTAGACGGGGACTTCGATGCCGTGGAGCGCGCGTTCCATGGCGACATCTTCCAGCCGCTGGACACCGAGCGCGAGGGCGGCTTGCCAAGCGGCGCGAAATTCGGCGGCTTCGGGATGATGGCGGCGCAGCAGGTATGCGCCTTCGGGGGGCATGTTGACGGTGTGTGCGGCGCGTTTGACGCTGCCGGTATCGGCGAGCGCTTCGATAAAGCCGCGCTGGCGCTCGGGGGTTTAGCCGTCGAACCGGTTATAGTGGCGGGGGGCGGGCGCGAAGGCGGGGAGCGTGCCGCGGGCGGGTTTGCCAGACTTTGAGCCGGGCTTTTTGCGGGATTTGTCGATCATGCGGGTGCCTGGTTCTTGGGAAAACGGCGGCGTTTTTGTCATGAAGGCGGGGTGGTAGGACAGCGTTAATTCCTCGGCGCGTTGCAGCTATCCGGTAGCCCCACGGTTTAACTCGCCTTGTTCATCGGCCGCTAGCGAATCTGCCACATAGGCATTGAGCGCCATATCGACATAAGCAGCCGCGCGAAATTGGCCTGTTTCATCGAGCGCTTCTAAAGCGGTTTCCAGCAACGCGATAATTCCATTGAATTTCGTGCTGTTTGAAAATGCAACAATCTGTAGTGCCGATCTCATCCTGCCCATCCACATCCAAGAACCGTGCCTTTGACTGGCGCTTGATGGGCTTTGGCGGCCCGATTTAAGCAACAGTTGTTTGACATTGTGTAGCCAACTGGCTTGCGCAAATTGGACCAAAAACTGCTGTGGCAATGCGCTAATGAGAGCGCACTGTGATCACAAACAAACCCAATATGACTTTGCCTGAGCTTTCGCCGCGCTTTCGGCAACCAATTTTGTCACGAACCTGGCAAATTCAAAGCTGTTTTACGGTGCTTTACAATTGGGCAGTGTGCCAGGTGCTCGCGAGAGCAATCAGCCCATTGGGCTGGGCGAGGGGTTTGGGCCGTTCGCCATAACGGGACTGTTCCGCATCATCAGGGCAAATGTACCTTGCACCGAGAGAATACCCCCCCTCTTTCGACAAGCTCAGGATGATCCTTCGGTAGGCTCAGGATGGGCGGGGGGGTAGGCTGCGGTTGACGCTTAGAAGAAGCCCATGGCTTTGGGGTTGTAGCTGACCAGCAGGTTTTTGGTCTGCTGGTAATGGCCGAGCATCATCTTGTGGTTTTCGCGGCCGATGCCCGACTGCTTGTATCCGCCGAACGCGGCGTGCGCGGGATAGATGTGGTAGCAATTGGTCCACACGCGGCCCGCCTGAATGCCGCGCCCCATCCGGTAGGCGCGAGTGCCGTCGCGGGTCCACACGCCCGCGCCGAGGCCATAGGGCGTGTCGTTGGCGATGCGTAGCGCGTCGGCGTCGTCCTTAAAGGTGGTGACCGCGAGCACCGGGCCGAAGATTTCCTCTTGGAACACGCGCATCGTGTTGGTGCCTTGGAGGATGGTCGGTTCGACATAATAGCCATCGGCAAATGCGCCATCGATCACCGTGCGTTTGCCGCCGGTGAGCACTTTTGCGCCCTCCGCCTTGCCGATGTCGATGTAGGACAGCACTTTGTTTAGCTGTTCGTCTGAAGCCTGCGCGCCGAGCATGGTGGCGGGATCGAGCGGGCTGCCTTGTTTGATCGATTGCACGCGCTTGATCGCGCGCTCCATAAAGCGTTCGAAGATCGATTCCTGAATGAGTGCGCGGCTGGGGCAGGTGCACACCTCGCCCTGATTGAGCGCGAACATGGCGAAGCCTTCGAGCGTTTTGTCGAGGAAATCGTCGTCCTGGTCCATCAC
Organism: Sphingomonadales bacterium; assembly: GCA_038238515.1. GTDB lineage: Bacteria > Pseudomonadota > Alphaproteobacteria > Sphingomonadales > Sphingomonadaceae > Novosphingobium. The sequence goes on from JBBRXQ010000105.1 coordinate 7,162, forward strand.
ATCGGCGAAGATGATGTTCGGGCTCTTGCCGCCAAGCTCGAGCGTGACCGGAATCAGGTTTTCGGTGGCATATTGCATGATCAGCCGGCCGGTCGAGGTTTCGCCGGTGAACGCGATCTTGGCGATGCGCTTGCTTTGCGCGAGCGGCTTGCCCGCCTCCAGACCATAGCCGTTGACCACATTGAGCACGCCGGGTGGGAGCAGATCGCCGATGATCTCCATCAGCACCATGATTGACATCGGGGTTTGCTCGGCAGGTTTGAGCACCACGCAATTGCCAGCCGCGAGCGCGGGGGCGAGCTTCCACACCGCCATCAGCAGCGGGAAATTCCACGGGATGATCTGGCCG
>JBBRXQ010000106.1:0-7418 GCA_038238515.1 Sphingomonadales bacterium
CCAATCGCAAACGCTCGATACGCGCGAAACCAAACAAAGACATTCGCCGTTCATGCCAAGCGATGTAGCGATCCAGCCCACGCTTCCGAAACTTTGATCTGGATCAAGCCTTATGAACCCGAAGCCCAAAACCTGCAGAACCCTAACCCAAGCGCTCGCCGCCGCCCTAAGCTGCGCACTCCTAACAACCGCCGGACCTACCATTGCCGCCCCAGATTTAGGTAAACGCGCCTGCGCCCAAGAAGCCCGCCGCCTCTGCCCCGCAGAAATGCGCAGCTTCAGCCGTAAACGCGTAGAAGCTTGCATGATCACCAAAATCGACCAAACCTCTTCAATTTGCCACGCCGCCATGCTCCGCATCAAAGTGGAGCGCGAGGCTGTTCAAAAAGTTCAGCCCTCAGTTGCGACCGGCAAACTATAGAGCACGCGACTTTCAGCTCCAATGCGCACCCACAACATCGCCGCATTGAGAGCCGTAAACAGCACCGCGATCCACGTCAGCCCAAACACCAGCGGCAGCACCGCAATTTCGCCCACCACCACGCAATAGTTGGGATGGCGCAGAAAGCGGAACGGTCCGCCCGTCAGCAATTCAGCGCCGGGCAAAACGATGATCCGCGTGGTCCAGCGGCGGCCCAGCGTGGCCAGCACCCAGATGCGCAAGGCCTGCAACACTGCGAATATGCCCAGAAGCGCAAAGTTCACACTCTGTCCTCCCGCGCACAGCCATAGCGCAATAAGCCAAGCGGCATGCATGCTCACCATCGCCGGATAATGGCCCCGGCCGATCTCGATCGCGCCGCGCGCCATTAGCGCACGGGTGTTGCTTTGCGCGATGATCAATTCGGCCAGCCGCTGCAGCGTCACCAAGGCCATGATCACATAGGGCAGGCTCATGCCGCGCGCTTCAGGGTTACCGCGCTGGCCGTAAAGCCCGGCCCCAGCGCAGTGAGCACCGCCAGCGCCGGCATCTCCTGCGCGCGCACCCGGTCCAGCACAAACAAGACCGTTGGCGCAGACATATTTCCGTGCAGCCGCAGCACCTCGCGCTCGTGATCGAGCGATCCCTGATTAAGCGAGAGCGCCGCTTCCATCGCATCGACCACTTTGGCCCCGCCGGGATGGCAGATAAAGCGGTCCACATCGCCGATCCTCAGGTCTTGCGGCGCGAGCAATTGCTCCATCGCTTCGGTCATATGCTTGCGCGCAAAGGCTGGAATCGCGCGGTTAAGCACCACCCCCAGCCCGCTTGGCTCCATATTCCAGCCCATAATGCCCAGCGTGTCGGGCCAGGTTTTCTCCGCGCTGCCGGTGATTTCGGTAAAGCCTTCATCGCCGCTGCGCACCACGCAGGCCGCCGCGCCATCGCCAAACAACGCCGTGGATATGATGTCAGCCTTGCCCACGCCGTCGGTGCGCAGCGCCAAGCTGCATAGCTCCACCGTTACGAACAGCACCGTTGATCCCGGCGATACCCGCGCCAACTTGGCCGCCAGCGCCAGCCCCGAGACCCCGCCCGCGCAGCCCAACCCAAACACCGGCACGCGCACTACGTCTGATCGAAACCCCATCCGCCCCATTGCGCGCGCCTCAAGGCTGGGTGTCGCAATTCCGGTCGAAGACACCGTGACGATCGTATCCACCGCCTCGGCATCCAACCCCGCTTCAGCCAGCGCAGCGCTGGCAGCGGTTACAAACAGATCCAGCGCCACCTCAAGGTAAGCCGCCGTCCGTTCCGGAAAATCGCGAGGCTCAAGATACCACTCAACTGGCCGGGCCAATTGGCGCGCGGCGATACCGGCATTGGCAAAAACCGCGCTCATCCGCTCAAAATCGCGGAATTGCCCCGCCAGCAACGTGCGCGAAAGCTCCAGCGCCGCATCTTGCGACAATTCATGCGGCGGGGTGGCGGTAGCCAATGAGAGTATGGTAATTGGGCGTGTCAAACGGTCATCCTTTTGGTCCGGTCGCGCGGTCTTTGCAGATTGCTCTTAAACCCAATTGCTAGCATAGATGTTCCCGCGTCCGGCCGACGGAAAAAGGGCAATACCGCACCCGGGTGCCATGCCCTATTTTGGATATCTCAGCGATGAACGACCTGCCGATGCCCGCAAAAACCCTGCTGAGCACATGGGCCGGATTTATCGTGATGTGCATCGGCATGTTCATGGCGATCCTCGATATCCAGATCGTGGTCACCTCACTGCCAACGATTCAAAAGGCTTTGGGGATCGCGACTGACCAGATGCTCTGGGTCCAAACCGCGTATCTCACCGCCGAAATCGTCGCCATCCCGCTCACCGGCTATCTCACCGCGCGTTTGGGCATGCGCTGGCTGTTTGTCGGCGCGGTCGCCGCCTTCACCATTGCGTCGGCCGGATGCGCGCAGGCGCAAAACTTTGAAATGCTGATCGCCTGGCGGATTGTCCAAGGTTTCGCCGGGGGCACGCTTATCCCAGCGGTGTTCTCCGCCGTCTTCCTGCTCTTCCCCGCGCGCTCGCAAGGCTTGGCAACCACGATCGCCGGGGTCGCCGCCGTCCTCGCGCCCACAGTCGGGCCGATCGTAGGTGGCTATATTACGCAAACGTGGTCGTGGCACTGGCTCTTCCGCATCAACATCGTGCCCGGCATCCTCGCAGCAATCGGCGCAGCACTGTTGCTGCGCGGCGAGGCGGCCAATCGCCGCAGCCCGCGCGCGTTCGATCTAGCTGCGCTGATCGCGCTGGCGGTATCGCTCACCGGCTTCGAGATCGGCCTTAAAGACGCCCCCACGCTGGGCTGGGATGCGCCGCGCGTGCTCCTTTGCATGACTATCTTTGCCGTAAGCGGGGCCTTTTTTGTGACTAAAACGCTGCGCTCGCATTGGCCACTGGTAGAGCTTAAGTGCTTTGCTGATCGCAATTTCACAATCGGCTGCGTGCTCAGCTTTGTGCTTGGAATCGGCCTGTTCGGCTCGACCTATCTGATGCCCTTCTTCCTCGGCCTCGTGCGCGGCGAGGGCGCGCTGCGGATTGGCGAGATCATGCTGGTCACTGGCATCGCACAGCTCGTCTCTGCCCCGCTCGCAGTCGTTCTTGAGCGCCGCGTCGATCCCCGCGTGCTCACCGGCGCAGGCTTCGCGCTGTTCGCCGCTGGAATGGCGCTCAGCATGCGGCAAACCGCCGATACGGATGCGGCCGAAATGATGGTGCCGCAGATCATGCGCGGCGCAGCGACGATGTTCTGTTTATTGCCGCCCACCCGGCTTGCCATAGGCAAGCTTGCGCCCGCGCTCGTGGCCGATGGCAGCGGGCTGTTCAATCTCATGCGCAATCTGGGCGGGGCGCTGGGCCTCGCTTTGATCGATACCGTCATTTTCAGCCAAAGCACCGCGCATGGACTGGCAATCGCGGCAAAACTGCGCGCCGGCGATATCGCCACAGCGGTCGGCATAGGCATCCCCCGCGATGCGTTTCTTGAGCAAGTGGGCCAGCCGCCAGACGAATTCACCGCCGAACTCGTCCGGCCGCTGGTTGAAAAGGCGGCGCTGATTCAGGCCATCAACGACGCTTGGCTTATGATCGCGATCTTTACTGCACTGGCGATTCTCTTGCTCGTTCTGGTGCGGCGCGTCCAAATCCCAGCAAAAGGCCTCTAAATCGATTAGTACAAGTCAACTCACGCAAAGCACATTGCGCATTGATCCCCGCTGGCCGATGAGCGGTGACAGGGAGCGACACCGCGTATGGTCGCAGTTTTAGAGGCGGGCATTATGCAATTGAAGTGCGAGCGGCTGACCGCTGCCGCAATGTTGGCGCTGCTGGTGGTTGGCATAGCAGGATGTTCTGGCGGGCAGGCCCCGCCCCCGCCCCCGCCTACGCAGGTCACCGTGGCCACCCCGCTTCAGCGCAATATCGTCGATTGGGATGAGTACGTTGGCCGTTTCGAAGCCATTCAGGATGTAGAGCTACGCCCGCGCGTCTCTGGCGCGATCAACCAGGTGCTCTTTGCCGATGGCCAGTTGGTGCGTCAGGGGCAAACGCTGTTCACCATAGATCCGCGCCCCTACCGCGCGTCGCTCGCGCAGGCGGAGGCCCAAATGGCTAAGGCGCGCGCGGCGCTGGCCAATGCGAATACCGAACTTGCGCGCGCCAAAACACTGCTCGATTCGCAAGCGATTTCAAAAGAGGAATACGAAGCGAAGCTCGCCGCAATGCGCAGCTCCAGTGCCGATGTCGCGGCTGGGCGCGCGGCGGTCAGCATGGCCGCGCTCAATCTCAGCTTCACTAGCGTCACCTCGCCAATCACCGGCCGCGTTTCTGATCGGAAGGTAAGCCGGGGAAATCTCGTCTCCGAAGGGCAAACCGTGCTCACGCGCGTGGTCTCGACCAATCCCATCTGGTTTTCGTTCGACGGGGCGGAATCGTTCTATCTCAAATATCTGCGGCAGGATCAGGAGGGTTCGCGCGGCTCTTCGCGTAACACCCCCAATCCGGTCGAAATCCAGCTTGCCGACGAAAGCGGCTATCGCTGGCGCGGACGGATGCAGTTTGTCGATAATGCTATCGATCCCAATTCGGGCACGATCCGCGCCCACGCCGTTGTCGACAATCCGACTGGTTTCTTAACGCCGGGCCTATTTGGCCGCGCCCGGCTGCTAGGCTCAGGCACCTATCATGCGATGCTCGTGCCCGATGAAGCAATCATCACCGACCAAACCCGCAAGCTGGTCTATGTCGTTGGCAAAGACGGCACTGTCGCGCCGCGCCCAGTGGTCACCGGCCCGCCCATCGAGGGATTGCGCGTGATCAAGGAAGGCATAGCGCCCACAGATCGCGTCGTAATCAACGGGCTAACCCGATTGCAACCCGGAATGCCGGTCAAGGCCACGTTGACCGCGCTAAAACCGCGCGCTGCGAACACTGCGCCGGTATCTTCGCCCATTTCGGCCCCGCCCGCCGCCGAAGCGCAAGCGAAGTAAGCCGGCAATGCGCTTTCCGCATTTCTTCATCGACCGGACGATCTTTGCCGAAGTGCTATCGGTGCTGATCATCGTGTTTGGGCTGGTCGCCTATCCCGGCTTGCCGGTGGCGCAATACCCCGAGATCGCCCCACCCACGGTCGTCGTCAGCGCCAATTATCCGGGCGCGAATGCTGAAACACTTGCCGAAACCGTCGCCGCCCCGCTCGAAGAATCGATCAACGGCGTCGAAAACATGCTCTACATGTCGTCCTCGTCCACCGGCGACGGCGCAATCGCGATCACGGTAACCTTCAAGCCGGGCACAAAAGTCGATCAGGCGCAGGTTCTCGTGCAAAACCGCGTCGCCACGGCAGAGCCGCGCCTGCCCGAGCAAGTCCGCCAGATTGGTGTTACCACGCGCAAGAATACACCCGATCTCCTGCTGTGTGCCGCGCTGTTCTCACCCGATAAAACCTTGAGTCAGCAGTATATTTCCAATTACGCCACTACTCAGATTATCGACCGTCTTGCGCGCATTCCTGGCATCGGCGGCGCGCGTATTTTTGGCGCACGCGATTATAACATGCGGGTTTGGATCGATCCCGATCTTGCCGCTGTGCGCAACCTCACTGTGTCAGAAATCACCAGCGCGGTTCGCGCGCAAAATGCGCAAGTGGCGGTCGGCTCGATCGGCCAGCCTCCCTTCAATCAGGGCGGCACCGCGTTCCAGCTGGGTCTTGAGACCGAAGGGCGGCTAACCCGGCCCGAACAATTCGGCGAGATCATCGTAAAGCGCGACGTCGAGGGGCGCATGACCCGGCTGCGTGATGTCGCACGGATCGAGCTTGGCGCGCAGGATTATGGAATCAATCCGTTCTTTTCAAACCAGCCGACAACAGCCGTTTGTCTCACCCAGCTACCCGGATCAAACGCGCTGAAGACCGCGCAAGCGGCCAAGGATGAATTTGCCGAGTCTGCAAAAACCTTTCCGCCCGGCATGGCGTATAACATCGCATATAATCCCACAGAGTATATCGAGGCTTCGATCCGAGCGGTTGAAGATACGCTTTACGAAGCGCTGATTCTTGTCGCGCTGGTTGTGCTGCTATTCCTGCAAAGCTGGCGCGCGGCGCTCATCCCGCTAATCGCAATCCCGGTTTCGTTAATCGGCTCGCTGGCGGTGCTCGCGCTGTTTGGCTTTTCGCTTAACAACCTATCGCTGTTCGGCATGGTGCTGGCGATTGGCATTGTCGTTGATGATGCGATTGTCGTTGTCGAGAATATTGAGCGGCTGATGCACGAGAAAGGGCTAAGCCCGCTTGCTGCCGCGCATGAAACGATGGACGAAGTAGCCGGTGCGCTCATTGCAATCGCGCTCGTGCTGTGCGGCGTGTTTATTCCAACCAGCTTTATCCCGGGCATCTCGGGGCAATTTTATCAGCAGTTTGCGCTGACCATCGTCTCGGCAACCGCAATCTCGGCGTTTGTTTCGCTCACCTTGTCGCCCGCGCTCGCCGCATTGATCCTCAAACCAAAAGCCAGCACCGATAGCCCGCCGCCGCCGGGCGTGCGCGGGCTGGGCACCCGGTTTGCGCGTGCGTTCAACAGCAGCTTTGATCGCCTTGCCGCCCGCTATGGCAAGTTCACCGCGCGCGCTGTGCGCACACTTGGCTTAATCACGGTGGTCTATGCGTTGCTCATCGGGCTGGCTGGGTGGCGCTTTGCGGCAACGCCAACTGGGTTCATTCCGGCGCAGGATCAAAGCTATCTGATCGTCGCGGCGCAATTACCGCCCGGTTCCTCGCTTCAGCGCACAACCGATGTTATCCAGCGAGCGCAGGCGATTGCGCTCAAAAATTCGGCAACTGTGTCGACCGTTGCCTTTTCCGGGCTCGATGGGGCCACGTTTTCAAACGCGCCGAATGCGGCGGCGATGTTTGTGGCGCTGAAGCCCAGCAGCGAACGCAAGGGCGCTGATGCAGTCGCAAACGAATTGCGTGAGGCATTTTCATCGATCACCGATGGCCTGATGCTCGTGATCCCGCCGCCGCCAGTTCGCGGCGTGGGCACCGGCGGCGGCTGGAAAATGCTCATCGAAGACCGCCAAAATCAGGGCTATGCTGCGCTCGAAGGCGCGGCCTTTCAGATGATGATGAAGGCAAACCAGACGCCCGGCATCGCCAACGCTTTCACCACCTTCAACGTCCGCACGCCCCGGCTTAAGGCCGACATCGATCGCGAACGCGCTGAGCAATTGGGCGTACCCGTCGCCGACGTTTTCACAACGCTGGGCACCTATCTCGGCTCAACCTACATCAACGATTTCAACTTCCTTGGCCGCACCTACCGCGTCACAGCCCAAGCTGACGCACCCTACCGCGACGACATCGCGGATATCGGAAAGCTCAGAACTCGGTCAGATTCTGGCGCCATGGTTCCGCTGGATGCGGTGATGACGCTGAAGAACAGCAGCGGA